>JBCDGT010000415.1:0-4268 GCA_038750915.1 Bacteroidota bacterium | reverse complement strand
GTCCGCAATTAGGAGACATTCAACACTGGCGCTACGATCATCATGACCTGCTGCCGTATCTGCAAACTGGTGAAAATGTAGTAGCCATCGAAGTCATAAATTGGGGGCATTATCGCTATTTCGGGATGGAAAGCGTCCAAACCGCTCTCCTCGTTCAGGGCTACGGCCCGGCGGAGGTGCTTACCACTCAGCGTGGTCGAGAAAATTATCAGTGCAGTATCAACAAAGGAGTAAAAGGTAGACAAATCCGCTGGCGCAACGATAACCGAGACATCATCGGAGGCCTCTACGCCAACAACCCCACTGACAGCCTCTACGCCAATGCCTATCCTTGGAATTGGCAGAAGGAAGGTTTTGCAGAAGGGACCTGGGCCTATCCTAAATTCGTAGAGTGGGCTCACCTGCGCCAAAACGGCGGCGGCTTTCTCTGGCTACTAGAACCCCGTACTACCCCACCCCAAAAACGAACAGCTCAAGCCTTCGCGACCCTCCGGGAATACTCCAGCAGCGACTTCTATTTCCCCAACAACTGGCACCTCGGTGCAGCCTACGTCGATCTTCCCCCTGGAGGTGATTACCGCTTCTTATTAGATATGGAGGAGGTCACGCTTGGCTTCCCTACCCTGCGTTGGAGTGGCGGCAAAGGTGCCAAAATCACCTACACTTGGGCGGAAAACCTCTTCAACCAAGACCGCACCAAAGCCCACCGGGATGAGGTAGCGGGCAAATTGGTGCAGGGGTACTTCGATACCGTACTCCCCGATGGCGGCGAAGACCGCAGCTACGTACCCACCTGGTACCGCACCTTTCGCTACCTGGAAATCAAGGTAACCACCGCCGAAGAAGCCCTTTTGCTCCGCGCGCCTACCTTTGAACGAGTAACGAGCAACATCCCCCTTACCGCCAACTGGCAAAGCGACGACACCATACTCGACGAAATAGTCGACATGAGCATCCGCACCGTTGAGATCTGCACCCAAGACTATTACCTCAGCGACGCCTATTACGAAACGATGCAATACATCGGGGATACCAAGATTCAAGCGCCCGTCTGGGAACTCTACTCTGGCGATCGGCGCCACACCCGCAATGCGCTCCTCGATTTTCATCGAGGGCGCAACGAAGACGGTGTCTTGAAATCAGCCTACCCGAATCGCTACCAGTTTTACCATTCTACCTATTCTTTGGTGTGGATCGACATGGTCTACGACTACTTTCGCCGCTCGGGGGATACGGCTTTCGTGCGTCAGTTCTTACCCGGAATCGTACATACCCTCAGCTACTTCGACGGGCACTACAATCCAGCCACGGGCTATCTGGAAGACATACCCTACGGACCATTCATTGACTGGTACGTTGGCGCCACGAAAATGGGCATTGCTCCGGGGGCGGACGCCTCCCGCTCTACGCCCGTCACCCTGCACTTTGCGCACGCGCTAAAAAGTGCCGCCAAGTTATTTGCTGCTCTCGACCAAAATTCCGCCCAGCAGCGAAATTGGCGCGCTCGGCAGCAGGAAGTTATCACTACCCTCCGTGAACGCTGCTACAATACCAACCGCCACCTCCTCGCCGAGCGCCCCGATAAAAGCTACTACGACCAGCACAGCAGCATCTTGGGCATTCTCTTGGACGTCATTCCCCCGGAAGATCAAAACTTGGCCCTGGAACACTTGCTGCAAGACCGGGCCCTTGGCCAAGCCACCTACTACTACCGCTACTACCTCTTCGCAGTCCTCCAAAAATTAGGGCGGGCGGACCTCTTTCAGAAAGTCCTTGAACCCTGGCGCATCCTCCGCGAGCAAGGAGCAACGACGCTAGTAGAGCGCTTCGAAAGCCCCAGCAAGCCCACCCGTTCCGAAGCCCACCCTTGGGGTGCCTCCCCCGCTCTATTTGCCTTTCAATTCCTGGCGGGCATTAACCCCGATCATGCTGGTGAAGCCATTCTGATGACACCTCTTTTCGGGCACCTTACCAAGATGAAAGGGTACTGCCCCGTGCGGGGAAATGGCGCCGGTGTGCACTTTGATTTAGCACTATCCGCAGGAAAGCTAGTAGGTACGGTACGGGCCGAGTCCGTTCCGGTCGACTTTAACTGGAGGGGAAAACAAATAGGGGTTGATTCGGGGGCTACTGAAAAAATAGATTGGTGATATTTTGGCAAGGGGCTGCGCCACGTTTCGATTTCATCGAAACTGGCTGACCCCTTGCTAGATCAGAAGACCACTTCGTGGTCTACCCGCACCCGCCCCGTCCCGAAGGGATGTTCCCCGCTAGTAAGGGGACAGCCAGCGACAAAGTCGCCCTGGCGCAGCACCTCGCGAATAAATTTAAAAAAACTTTCTTTCTACCACTCCCGTTCACCCCCACACCACGGAGTGCTAAAAAAGCGGTTGGTCCCCAAAAAAAGTCGGATAATGTGCCGGTGTTTTACCGAGACTATCTAGGCAAGACCAGAACTTAGACGTCTTAATACTAACAAGAATTGATTTTACGTGCAAAACTGGCTAATTTTAGATCCGAAAGACAATCTGGCGGTCGCCCTACGGGAGTTACCGGCTGGAGAGAGAATCAGAGCAAGAGAGACGCTGGTGCTTTCGGAGGCTATCCCGATCAAGCACAAATTCGCCCTTCAGTATCTTCCCGTGGGCGGCCCCGTTTATATGTACGGGGTCTTAGTGGGTAAGGCCACCCAACCAATTCCTGCCGGTGGATTAATCCACACCGGGAACCTCGAACACGCTGCGGCGGGCTACGCCGCCGACTCCACTGCCACCGACCACGCTTGGAATGCCCCCGATGTCAGCCCCTGGCTAGACCGCACCTTTGCTGGTTATCACCGTGCCGATGGACGCGTAGGCACCGCCAATTACTGGCTCGTCATTCCCCTCGTCTTCTGCGAAAATCGCAACGTGAAAATGATTCGTAAGACGATGCTCAAAGGCCTTGGCTACGAAAAAGCCCAAGCAGCTCCCGTTGATTTAGAACAACTCGTTGCAGCCTACCGTAGTGGCAAATCCGCCGCAGACATTCTAGCCCTAACGGACGTCGCCACCGAAACACACCAGACTACGGAACGCGTATTTCCCAACGTAGATGGCATCAAGTTCCTTACCCATGACGGTGGCTGTGGGGGCATCCGCCAGGACGCGGAGGTACTTTGCGAATTACTGGCGGGCTACATCGCCCACCCCAACGTGGCGGGAGCAACCGTGCTTTCGCTAGGCTGCCAAAACGCGCAGATTCCGTTGTTACAATCTTCACTAAAAAAGTATGGAATAACTCCCCTCCCCTCCGCAGAGGGGCCGGGGGAGAGGTCCAACAAACCGGTCTACTACCTGGAGCAACAAGCCGTTGGCGACGAGCAGACTTTCATTGCCCAAGCCGTAAAAAAGACCTTTGTTGGCTTAATGATAGCCGATCATTGCACCCGCGCCCCGGCGCCCTTATCCAAACTCACCCTCGGCCTGGAATGCGGTGGTTCCGATGGATTCAGCGGCATTTCCGCCAATCCTATTCTCGGTTACACCTCCGATTTGCTCGTCGCCCTCGGCGGCAGTACAGTCTTGGCCGAATTTCCCGAACTAAACGGGGTGGAACAAGAACTTATTGACCGCTGCGAAAGACCAGAACTGGCCGAAAAGTTCAGTGGCCTCATGGCCGACTACTCCGCCGCTGCGGAGGCGGTAGGTTCCGGTTTTAAGAACAACCCTAGCCCCGGCAACATCCGCGACGGGCTGATTACCGACGCCATGAAGTCGGCCGGCGCTGCCAAAAAGGGAGGGACCAGCCCCGTGCGCGACGTACTCGATTACGCCGAGCCAGTTACTCGGCCCGGGCTAAACCTGCTCTGCACACCAGGTAACGACGTAGAAAGTACGACTGGCCTTGCCGGCTCCGGCTGCAACCTGATTGTCTTCACTACCGGCCTCGGCACGCCTACGGGTAACCCGGTTGTCCCCGTCGTCAAATTAGCCAGTAACCACCGCCTCGCGGAACGCATGCACGACATCATCGACTTCAATGGCGGCGATGTCATCACCGGGCAGGCTACCATCGAGGAAAAAGGCGCTGAGTTGCTTGAACTACTCATCACCGTTGCCAGCGGCAAACAACAAACAAAGGCTCAGCTTCTTGGGCAAGACGACTTCATTCCTTGGAAACGCGGAGTCTCGCTGTAGACTATTTATTTTACACATCGGAGGAACTTCTGTCCGGCTTTGCCGCTGGCAACGGTGATGAGTAGTTCAAGCAACTCAGCGCCTTTTTCC
>JBCDGT010000414.1:0-4270 GCA_038750915.1 Bacteroidota bacterium | reverse complement strand
TTTGTTGCTTTGTTTGCTGCTCTCTACTGCATGTCAGCGACTAGTACTTGGGGAAGACGAGGCCAATACTCCGGAAAATAACTTTTCCCTTTTTTGGAAAGACTTTGATCAGCACTATAGTCTTTTTGAGGTCCGGGGCTGGAATTGGGACAGCATTCGTAGGGCCTATGAACCTCTGGTGAGTCCACAAACAACTGATGAAGAATTATTCAGTATTTTCAGTGAGATGATCGCTTACTTGGATGATTCTCATACCTTTATTTTATGGCCTGGCCGCGATATTTTTGTTTCAGGGGCTGGAGCTATTGATCGGGTAAGAGCCGAATTTAATTATGAGTTGATTAAGGAGCAATACGTAGATGTTATCGCTGAATCGCCAGAAAATGACCTTCGTTACGGCCGGTTTCGGGGGCGAGATATCGGATACCTTCACTTTCCGGGTATTGACCTAGACGACCAAGATTATATTGATGTCGTAATTCGTGACCTCCGAGAACGCAAAGCCATAATCATTGACCTACGTAATAACGTCGGAGGAGAAGACAGGGACGCAATTGCTATTGGTGGTCGGTTTCAAGCTGAGGAGCGCTTCGTGTACACGGTGCAAGAGCGTAATGGGCCGCAACACGGCGACTTTGCTGAAAAAATAACTTTTTTCTCCCGGCCACTCGGAAAAGAAAGTTTCCTGAAACCAATTGTCGTACTAACCGATGAGGGTACCGCTAGTGCAGGAGAGATCCTTATTCTACACCTGCAGTCAGCCCCGGAGATGACGCAGATAGGTACGGCTACGGCGGGTGATTTTTCCGACACGGGCATGCGCCGGTTTTTACCAAATGGAATGGAATACCGGTATTCCATCATGAAATTCCTCCTCCCCGATGGGACAAGTTTAGATGGAGTCGGGCTCGTGCCGGACATTGAAGTACGTAACTCTACGGAGGACCTGGCTGCGGGTAGGGATGCTGTGCTGGAGCGTGCCTTTCGGTTCCTTTTTGAGGAATACGGAATAGAATAGAGGATCTAGGCACGACTGCGGGTGCAAAGTGAAGTACGAAGTTTAAAGTAAGAAGTTTGAATTTCGAAAGGTTAGGGCGGACCACCCGCTGTGCGGGTCCCCGGACTGACGTCATTGTACGGCGTCAGTGGTAATCAGTAAATAAACCTCCTCACGACTACCCTTACCCCCAACTGATAGAAGTTACGGTTGGTCCGGTTGGGGTCTTCTTTTAAATTGCCCTGGAGGAAGAATTGGAAATTTGGCTGAATACGTACGGACCAATTATCACTCACTTTACGGTCAAACCCGATCCCAGTATTGATGGAGAAAACAGGGGAGCGAAAGGAAGAGGTAGGATCGTCAGGCAACACTTCCGAACCGGTTTCTACCCCTTCGTCGTAGTTGGTTTGGGTAATGTTGGTATTCAGATGGAAGTGGCCAGCTACCCCGAGGGTGAACAACACCCGGTCTTTTTCCGTAATGTTTTGGTGAAAATTGAGCTCGAAGGGAATGCTCAGGTACTGGGCTTTGACGGTCTCACTAAAGGTTAGGGTAGAATTGGGGTCGAGAGTGGTAGGTTGCTGCCCGACCACGTAACCGGTTTCTAGGTAGCGAATACCCGTAGTGAAACCAATTTTATCGGTACGAACATCGTAGACGAGGCCGGCGCTAAAACCGCCGCGGCCCATCTCCAGGCTATCCTGGCGCTCCAATTCAGTGAAGGTGACGCCGCTGCCAGCTGTGACCCGGCGGTTCCCCTGGTGGGGGGCTAATTCAAGGCCAAGGCTTTTTTCGTAAACCTGAGCGGACAGGGCGGTAGAGAAGAACAATAGGGCAACAATAATTCGATACATGCACATAATTTGGGGTGTTACTAAAACAAGCATAGGGCTAGGATTATTTTGCCCGAAATCTTATGGGCGTGCAAATCCTAAGCCCCGAATTAGGTCGTACCTTGGCGTCTATGTTGTTGCGTACCTCAATAATTTGTTTTGCTCTATTATCCTTCGCTTGCACCTGCGTGCGCGCCCAAGGAAGCCCGTTGCCTACTGGAGATGAAGGCTATGATTTCCTCCGTCGGCTCAGTATTCGTTACGGTTACGCGGGTTTTCAACGACCGGCTACCGACTTAAGTCTGGAACCCACGAACCGCGCCGGATTGGTGCGATTGGCCAAAACCTACGCAGCAAAGTACGGTGACCAGATGAGCGCGGTGGATAAGTACCGCCTCCAGCGATTTTATGACGATAATAACGAATGGCTAGCCCTTGACCCTTTTCAGGCTACCGAGGATGCCGACAAAGCAGCTTTCTTTATCGGTGATGATTTTTCTATTGCCGCCGAACAAAGCCCAGAACACCGAAAATCGACTCCTTTTCTTAACCTACTTTATCCCTCTCCAGCGCATTTTCTGGAAGTTAACCGCCCCGATTTTTACCTGCGACTTAATCCCGTCATCGACCTACGTTTTGGCCCCCAGGGAGATGATGATGTCAGCGATTACTTTCACAATACGCGCGGGGTACGCCTGCGAGCGGGAGTGGATGATCGGCTCTTTTTACACTTTGAGTTGCTGGAAACCCAACGTGGACTACCGAACTTTGTCCGGCAATTCCGCGATCGCTTCGGGGGGCTGCCAGGTGCGGGCTTCATCAAACCCTACGAGCTTGGTTTGGCCAACGTAACCGAAGGGGCAGACTTCCTCAACGGACAGGGGTACCTTTCGATGGACCTGACCAAACACGTTGGTGCTCGACTAGGCTACGGCAATCATTTTATCGGCGACGGAGAACGATCGGTGCTGCTGAGCGACTTCAGTAACAATTACCCTTTTCTGGAGCTAAACTGGCGAATTTGGCGCTTCCACTACCGCAATCTTTTTGCCGAGCTAACGGCTTCCCCACCGATGCCTACACCCACTGGGCAGCCCCTACCAAAGAAATACTTAGCCAGCCACCACCTATCGATCAACCTAGGCAGCCGACTGAACCTCGGCCTATTCGAGGCAATCGTGTTGAGTCGGGAAGGAGGCTTTGACTTAGCCTACCTAAACCCCATTATTTTTTACCGGACCATTGAGCAGAGCGTTGGCAGCCCGGATAATGCGATTATTGGGTTTACGGCCCGCTACCAGTCTCCCTGGCGGATTGAAGCCTACGGGCAGTTTACCCTGGATGAGTTCAAATTCGATGAACTGTTCATCGAGCGTCGGGGGTGGTGGGCCAATAAATGGGCGTATCAGCTAGGCCTTAGGTACGTCGATGCTTTCGGCTTGGATCAACTCGATTTAGTGGTGGAGCGGAACACAGCCAGACCTTATGTGTACACCCACCGCGCCACGAGTAGTTATACCCACTTCGCCATGCCGTTGGCACACCCGCTGGGGGCTAATTTTTCGGAAAATTTACTCGGATTGGACTACCGCCCACTTCCCCGCTTACACCTCCGAGGAAGGCTTTACCTCATCGAACAGGGAGAAGGCACTGATGATCGGGTGGTTGGGGAAAACCTGAATCGATCACACAACGATCGCGAAATGGACTTTGGCAATGAAATTGGCCAGGGCATTAACTATTCAGCTACGCTACTGACCCTGAGAGCCAGTTACGAATTGAAGCCTAACCTATGGCTAGAAGGGGAACTTGTGTCGCGGAGCAAAGACTCCGAGTTAGATAGTCGTGATTTGGAAACCTCCATCATCAACTTCGGCATTCGTTGGAATGGCATACGACGGGAAGATGCTTTCTAAGCATGCAGGGTATCCTGGCGAGCAGCAAGGACGGCCTCTTCTTCCTCTCGTTCGGGATCTGGCACACAACAGTCAACCGGGCAAACGGCGGCACACTGTGGCTCTTCGTGAAAACCTACGCACTCGGTACACTTGTCCGGGACGATGTAATAAAACTCGTCGCTGATCGGCTGTTGCACGTCGTTGACATCAACGGAGACACCAGTTTCTAGGGTATAACTGTCTTTGAGGGTAGTCCCTTCGGCCATAGTCCATTCTACGTCACCTTCGTAAATAGCGGTATTGGGGCATTCCGGTTCACAGGCGCCGCAGTTAATACAATCGTCAGTAATCATTATGGCCATCGGGAGGAGAATCTTAGTTTCTAATCAGTTAGCTTGGGGAGTATGAAAACAGAGAACACCTTCAGGGTGGGGGAGGGTTGAAATAAACTGGATCAAAATTACGTAAGATTAGGGAATGTACGTAGGTAGTTAATTTATTCTGATTGGCTATAAATAATAGCCGACAAATAGAAAAGC
>JBCDGT010000413.1:0-4272 GCA_038750915.1 Bacteroidota bacterium | reverse complement strand
CTTCATCTTTTCAATGAAGGGCAGAAAGCTAAAAGATGACTTATAAGGATTAGCCTCTCCCGACTTAGACATTGCCTCAAAAAATGTTCGGAGTGGGAGATAGGAGGAGCTTCCTTGTTCGGGTGCAAAAGCGGCGGTGGGGATGGTCTTGGTCATGGTACGGCGGTATTACCAGATAAAACGGTCCGAGCGGGAGGATGGTTTTAGGGGCTTTGCGGCATACGGCGCGCGGACGCAGGTGCCATGTCGTCGCCAATGAACAATCAATGGTGACGTTTAAGGTTACCGTGGTCACCGAAGTTCATAGGCAACAGTAAACGCGAGTAGATGGACATTTACTAACTTCGTATCCCCCTAACCAATACCCATACCAATGTTCAGACGATTTGTAATATTTTTACTCCTTCTTTCTTCGGGTGTCCTATTTGCCCAATCGCCCTTACTGCGTCATCCCGCCTTGAGCCCCGATGGTCGACAGCTAGCCTTTAGCTATCAGGGTGACATTTGGTTGGTAGCTGCTGCTGGTGGCCCGGCCCGGCGACTCACGATTCATGAAAGTTACGAGAGTGCTCCCAGCTGGAGTCCAGACGGCACAAAAATTGCTTTCGTTGGAAATCGTTACGGCAACAATGATATTTTCGTTACTGACCCCAACGGGAGTATGCCCCAGCGTTTAACCCACCATAGTGCCTCGGACAACGAACCAAGCTGGCTAAACAACGAAGAAATTCTTTTCACTACCCGCCGCATTTTCGCTCAGGTAGAGCGCATTCCGGAAATTTACCGCTTGAAACTGAGCGGAGGAACCCCCGTGCGCTACCAAGCAAGCCTGGGTGGTGCACCGAATGCCAACAACCGCTACCTAGCCTTTACCCGGGGCGGTTGTCGCATCAGTAGGGAAGCTTACCGCGGACCCGCAAATCGAGATGTGTGGGTGTACGACAATCAGTCTGAAGCCTACCAGCAAATGACCAGCGACGAAGGGCAAGACCACGCGCCCAAATGGGCCGCCCAGCAGTTATACTACCTCAGTGCCCGTGATGGCCGCTACAATTTATATCGGATGCCTATAAGCGGACAGGCCGAGCAACTCACTAAATTCAAAGACTGGGGCATTCGTCACTACGACCTTAGTGCCGATGGGAATACCATGGTTATTGAGCGGGGTGGCAAAGTAGAATTAAGTACCAATGGCGGTAAAAACTTCAAAACCGTCAATGTTCAGATCGGCAAAGATTTTAAGTTCTACCCCACTGAAGAGGTAACAGTGAGCGGTAATCTCAACGAATTTGCGCTATCACCCAATGAAAAATATCTCGCAGTGGTCAGCCGCGGAGAAGTCTTTTTAAAACCCAACGACAAGGAAAAAAGCCGGGCGGTCAATTTTAGTGATCATCCTTATCGAGATGGGGACGTGGCTTGGTTGAATGACTCGACGGTGTTATTTACTTCCGACCGCCCCAGCGCCCAACCACAGAGGGGTAAAGGCAAAGCTCCGTTGACATCGGCACTGCTACTTCGTCAATCGAAAAAGGGAGAAAGGTCTAACCCATACTTAGCCTTTCGCTATGACACCCGTGAAATTTTGCGGAGCGATCAATCGATCACCGACTTCTCGCTATCGCCTGAACGTGATAAAATTGCCGTAATCTACGGACGGGGTAAACTAGCTACTTACCACATTGACTCCTTGGGTAATATTTCCAACGAGACAATACTCCTGGATGGCTGGGATTACCCTGGTGGGCTAAGCTGGAGCCCCGATGGCAAATGGCTGGCCTATAATTTGAGTGACTTGGATTTTAACGAAGAAATCTACATTCACCCCGCCGACAACCACCGCGAACCAGTGAACGTGAGCATGCACCCGCGTAATGACAGCAGTCCGGCCTGGAGCCGCGACGGTAGTAAACTGGCATTCCGCAGTATTCGCAACAATGGCGACAACGACATCTGGTTCGTTTGGCTGCGCAAAGAAGACTACGAAAAAACCCAGCGCGACTGGGAAGAGGCCGAAGACTGGGCAGACACAAAGGACGAGGATGAGAAGGAAGATAAATTCCGCATCGATTTTGAAGACATCCACGAGCGAATGGTCCAGGTCACTAGCCTACCAGGTAACGAAGGCGCTCCGATTTTTGGTCCCGATGGCGAATACCTTTATTTCTCCTCCAATACTGGGAGTCGGGCTGGCAGCGAAGGCGACAGTGACCTGATGAAAGTTAAATGGAACGGCAAAGAAATGAGCCCCCTACTGAGTAAAACCCGGGTGTACGGACTGCAATTGGACAAAAGCGGAAAGAAGCTATATATGCTCAACCGTGGTAAATTAGCCAGCACAGGTTTGGATAAAGGCAGGGCCGAAGCGCAGGCCATGGCGGGTAAAATGACGATTGATCATTTAGCGGAACGAACCCATTTACTGGAAGACGGCTGGAACGCCCTAAAAGCGGGTTTTTACGATCCTGAATTTCACGGTCGGGATTGGCTAGCCCTTAAAGAGAAGTACCGCCCGCTGTTGATGGCTGCAAGCACTCGCCAGGATTTTGGGATAATGTACAACGAAATGCTTGGCCAACTCAACGCCAGCCATATGGGTTTTAGCAGTTTTAACCGAGACGAAGAGGTACAGCAACAGCGGACCGGCTACCTAGGCATCGAGCTAGACGAGGATGGACGTATCAGCAGCATCCTGCCCGATGCACCCGCTGACCGTAGCGACAGCAAACTAGAAATCGGCGACCGCATCGTGGCCGTTAATGGCAAACGCTTGATCAGTGGTGATAATTTGTACGCTCACCTCAACAACCAGGCCAATGCACGGACACAACTGACGGTAGCACGCGACGGAAGTGAGCAAGACATTCTTATTCGTCCCGCCAGTTCCGTCTATGCCCAACGCTACGAAGCTTGGGTCCAACAGCGCAAAGCTTTGACCGAACAGTACAGCGGTGGTAAACTTGGCTATATCCATATCCAGGGAATGAATTGGTCGAGTTTTGAGCGTTTTGAACGGGAATTGACGGCCGCTGGACTAGGGAAGGAAGGAGTCGTTATTGACGTGCGCTTCAACGGTGGCGGCTGGACAACCGATATGCTCATGACGGTACTAAACGTACGTCAACACGCTTACACCATTCCCCGCGGCGCGGCCAAAAGTCTAGAACAAAACAAGCAATTTACGGAGTATTACCCCTACGGCGAACGCTTGCCCCAGGCAGCACTAACCAAACCAAGTATTGCGCTATGTAACGAAGCGAGCTACTCTAATGCGGAGATTTTCAGTCACGCTTACAAGCATCTGGGTCACGGTACATTGGTGGGGCAACCGACTTTCGGGGCCGTCATTAGTACGGGTGGTCACGGGCTCATTGATGGTTCTTACGTCCGGATGCCCTTCCGTGCTTGGTACGTTAAAGCCACCGGTGAAAACATGGAAGGTGGGCCAGCAGTGCCCGACATCATCGTAGCGAATGCCCCCAACGAAAAAGCGCTCAATGAAGACAGCCAACTGAAAAAGGCTGTCGGAACTTTGCTAGAGGAGATTCAGGGGAAGAGATAAGTAAAGCGGTATAATACAAGCTTTTGTAGTTGTGAGGGGCTACGACGCTACTCAGCAGCGTCTTAGCCCCTCGCAAGGTTAATGCCCTTTATGTCAGTGTTATTCAATAACCGAAACCCAGTCTCCTCTTCCACTTAGCATTTCTGCAACCCACTGCCGGACGGTAGTCCCACCTATCGCGTAGTTATAGTTCCTCAGGAGAAAAGTAAGGAGATCATTATCACTACTATGCTCTGGTGAACATCGAATATTCCTGGCCAGTGAAACATACTGGCCCATTTTCCATATTGAAAACATACTCCGTAATACTTAAACGATCACTTCAATTGACAAAAGGTTCAGAGGAGGTGCACTACCTCAAAATTTGTCGTAGGCTTTTAAAAACAGTTGGACCAGCGGCACAGCGCACTTACCTTCGGCAAAAGCACCATCATGATCACCTCCTTCCAACTTAACCGCCTTTTGAAATACCACTTATTCCTCCTGCTCTCCCTGATCGGGGCAATACCCGTTTCCGCGCAGCTCTCCTCCCCTACCACTCCTGCTCGGGGGGAAACCGCCTTACCCACATCACGACCGGTTGCGGGGCCAATGTTAAACATCAAAGACTTTGGCGCCAAAGGGGACGGAAAATCAGATGATACCCAAGCCCTGAAAGCGGCGATGCAAGCCGCTACCCTAGGGGAGGGAACGATCTACTTTCCTACGGG
>JBCDGT010000412.1:0-4280 GCA_038750915.1 Bacteroidota bacterium | reverse complement strand
CCAGGGGACACCCAGGTCGTCCGCGGCGCGTTGCGCCGCTTGTTGAATTTCCCGAGTGAGGGCCCGGATCGGAGTAATCCAAATGGCCCTAAGGCCGGTGGAAGGGGGCTGCCTTACTTTTTTACTTTGGCTGGCACCTGCGGCCGCGCCCTGCTGCTCTGCCAAATACTCCAATAAGATAGGAAGGATGAGCGAGTAAGTTTTACCGCTGCCGGTGGGCGCGTTAACCAGTCCACTACGCCCGTTCAGGTAGGCCATCCAGGCCTCCCGTTGGAAGGGAAAAGCCTGCCAGCCCTGGCCTTTAAACCAGGCCTCAGCGGGGGCGATTAGGGATGCGGAACTACGAGTCATTGCTAGGCCGAACGGACCAAACGGAATAAAAGTTGGAAAAAATTTGCTTCGGGCGCTAACGCAGGTGCTGGCAATGGTGCTAGTAGCCATAGAAGACCGATATTCCGAACTATGCCTCAGTTGCCGGACAAAATGGATAGCCTACTCGATGCCTGCCGGCGAGGCGACCGGCGTGCGCAAGAGGCATTCTACCGGCTCTTTTTCCCCCGCTTACTCCCGCTCTGCCAGCGCTACCTCCACAATCGAGAAGAAGCCGTCGCGATTCTGAACCAAGCCATGCTCCGAATCTTTCAGTCGCTGGGCAGCTACCAAGAAGAGGAAAAACTGGAAGCCTGGCTGGCTACGATTACCCGCAGGACGGTGCTCAACTTTATCCGCGACGAAGGACGTGCCCGGCGACGGTTCTTTCCCGAGGAATACGCCCCTCCCGTTTCTGTAGGCAATCAAGCGCTGGATCGACTAGCTGCCGAAGACATTCTAAAGTTGTTGCAAGCGCTACCCGATTACCTGCGCATCGTTTTCAGTATGGCGGTAATCGATGGTTACCCACACGCAGAAATCGCCGCAGAATTAGAAATCACCGTGGCCGCCAGCCGCTGGCGACTTACCAAGGCGCGCGAACTACTCCGCGGCCGTTACGATTCCCTCCACCAACTAAATAAATCCCAGCTATGAGCTACGACAACCAAAGTTGGGAGGAACACTGGCGAGACAGCCTCACCAATCACTCCCCTACCCCACTACCGGCGGACTGGGAAGCCATGGAAAGCCTTCTTACGGCCGGCCAACAAGCACCACCAGACACAACTCCCGAACCTGGTATTGGAGGCGGCATGTCACTGTGGAGTTGGTTGGTACTTACGGGGCTAATAGCCCTCGGTCTAGGATTGGGCTATGCTAATTGGCCTCATCCAGCAACAACTCTGGCTACTCTGCCTATCTCCGAAAAGCCTAGACCATTACAGGACACCATTCTCCTCGTAAATCCCCATGCGAAGCCTGATGGCCTCGTAATAGAAGCTCCTGCCGACAGTTACACCAAAAGAGTCCGCTACGACACCCAATATGTAGTAGACGCCGCCGGAAACATGCGTATTACTTCCATAGATACCTCCGTGAGTTTTGCCTTACCTGGTGTCACTATGATTGACCCTAAAGATGCTGACCGTCCAGAAGTATCTACCACTGATTTTACCCCAATTGACAACAGCCTTACTCACGACATTTCAAGCCTTCCAGTAGAAACGAAAACTGCTCCGGCACCTTCTCCTGGCATCAATAAGCCGCTAATACCGGCGAGGCGTTTGCGCGCAATTCCTCCACTTCCTCCAGCCCCTCTTTCTATTCCTTCCGACCGGAAACTATGGCAACAACGTCTTGATCGATTACGCTCATCGCCTGATTTCAGGGCCCGTCCGGTCTTCCGAGATAATGGCTACTTCCCGCCGGTCAGATCCAAATTTAAACCTGAATAAAACCACTAAGCATGCTACGCACCCTGCTCTACTTGTCACTATTATTGTCTGTACCGCTAGCCAGCCAGTCCGACCAAACCGACAAGGCCCTATCCCTTGGCTACGGCAGTATTGGGCTTTCTTTATCGAGGATGGAACCGGAGGAAAACGGTAGGCACCAGCAAGGAGGTTTTTTTATCGCAGGAGAAATTGAGTTCCGTCGAAATAAGCACTGGGGCTGGGTCGGTGGTTTGCTGCTAGAACAATTAAAGAGCCGGCGGAATAGCGCGGCGGCCAGTCAGGACCCCATGCCATTCGACATGATCCACCCTTACCGTAGCAGCCTGTCCACTTTGCACCTGTTTGGTGGCGTCCAGTATAACATCAGAGTATTAGGAGGTGATCTTAGCCTGGGTGTGCGGGCCGGGCCGGGGCTAAGCTACTACCAGCGCACCTACGACGTTTTTTTACCTACGGGGATAGAAGGAGGCCCCACATCAGGGAGTTGGGGAACTGATCTTCTTGGTGAGAGCAGTAGTGCTACTTGGCGCATCAGAGCCGCCGCCAGACTGCAGTACACCTATTGGTTTTCTAAACTCACCGCCGTAAACCTCGGGTTCGGCTACGCAGAAAGCCACTACCTGGGAGGAGGCCAGAATACTACGGCGGGAGAGCGCTACCGCTACCGCAGTACTGACTTCCGCAGTTTGCCGCAAAATTTGCTTTTCAACGTCAATTATGACCGCAACACCTACTCTCCGGACCCGAGCCAGGTGCATCGCCCTATCTACCTATTCATCGGCATCTCCAAAAGACTATAACCCCATGATTCGTCTAATCGCTTTAACAATTTTCCTACCATTATGCCTCTCGGGCCAGCCCGAAGTTTACCTCTCAGTGGCCTTTAATGACCATTTCCTGCCTTACAGTAATTCGCGATTTGCTGCCACTCCGGGCGGGGCGGATGGTGTTGGACATTTTGGCTTAAATCTGGGAGTCGACCTTTACTTTCCTGGCCCAACAGAAAAATTCCCGATCCTGCTTGCGCTGAATAGGGGGACTGTTTTTTCTACTGATCTCCGCCTACCTTACACCGTATCCTTACCAGCAGATGCTACCGGCCCTGCTCGCAGAGTATTTGCTCAGGCCAGCCTGGACGCCTACAATTACTGGCAATTCGGGATATCCTTACAGCCCATCCGCATCTCCAAAAAGCGTCATAATCGCCTGACATTGGGAGCGGGCGTTACATACATCAACGGTACCCGGCTTCACGTAGCCCTTGCGGAACGGGTAGCAGGAACGGAGCGCTTACAGCCTAGCCGCTCCGCCTACCGGATTGAAAACGGAGATTTACGCCGAATTGACGGCCCCGCTAGGCTGGACGTGCACGATCAACTGCTGCGGCCTCTTCATTTTTTCGGCGAAGTTGGGATAGTTAACCATACTACTTACAATACGCAAGGGTATACCATCATCCAGGTAAACCTCCATTCCGCGGCAGCCCCACAAATACCGGATGGTTTCCTGAAGGGACAACTATCTTTTAACTTGAAAATTGGTGCCCGAGGGAGAATTTTTTAGGAGAGACAGGATTAACATACTTGAGCCACTATAGCTAAAGCCACCAATCTTGTCACCTCTTTAGCGGTGTGTCAGTACGGCACTGGAGTCTACCGACTCGGCAAGCTTCTCCTTACCAACTCTAAGGTTGCTAAGCTCATCAAGAGCTGCTCTTCCTTATCGTTAAGGTCGTCGGGGATAAACTCAAACGCTCTTTGGCTCAGTGGGTCTGATTTAGCCGTAGGATCAGTAGTAATAGCTCCGACTTCGCGGTTGCCAACACTAATGGGGAGGTAGTTCTGGCGGGCTTCTCCCGCGATTCTGGCGATCGGCTTACCGGTCCTCGCCCCGAGCAGGGCGCCATCAGTGATGGTGCCTACAGCTTGATCGTCAATTTCTAAGCTGGTTTTACCGTTTTCGGTCCAATAGACGTAGTCGTGCTCTGCTGTGCGGGCGTAGAGTAGTTCGTTAACTTGCTTGCCCAGGTAGCGACGGTAGCTATAGCTGACTACTGGTTCGTGGAAAATGGTCGTAAAAGTACCTTTAGCCGTAGCCCCGGCACCAGTTTTCACCACCTGCTTATCCTGTGCTAGGCTGAACAGGTCGAGTTCTTCTTTATTTAGCGGCACCAGTTCCGCGCTCCAGCCATCCATTTCTTCCTTCAGCTCTCTGACCGCACGCGCTCTTTGTTTCTTCCCGGGCATCCGGTTACCGGCCCACATTCGGAACAGCAACATAATGGCTACCAGGAGAACAACACTGAGAATGGTTAATGGAATCATACTAAACAAGTTAAGGCACTAAGGTAGGTAGTTTACGTTTTGCCCCGGCTGATGGTTCGTTCGTTCCTCTTGCGAGCGTTGTTATCCGTCGAATTCTGGGAGCTAGGAATTTAATTTCTAGCCCACAATT
>JBCDGT010000411.1:0-4281 GCA_038750915.1 Bacteroidota bacterium | reverse complement strand
CCCCCTCACGCCCGTAGCCCAAGCGCCGCGCTGCGGTGATCGTGATGCCTGACCGTGATGTGCCCGGGATCAGCGCCAGGCATTGCGCGACGCCCATGAGCGCTGCGTGGCGCAGGCTCCAGCGCTCTGCGGTGCGGTCGGTTGCGCCGGAGCGGTCCGCCCAGAGGAGCACGATGCCGAAGATTATCATGGTCCAGCCGATAACGGCGGCGGATCTGAGTGCTGCGTCGAGGCCGGTGATCTTGATCACAAAGCCGACGATCACCGCAGGGATGGTTGCGATAAGCAGGCAAAGGGCAAACAGTTTAGGTAGCACTAAAAGTGGAAGATTTAGGGTGCCACCAAAGATACAAACAGGACCTACACCTAAAATCGGACAAGTCGGCTTAGCTTAGTTTGCTTCAAAAAGCTACCTTGTTGTGTGCTTAAAGTCGTACAATCATGAACCTACACCCCATCGACATCGGGATCATCATCCTGTACATCATTGCCACGGTGGTAATAGGTTTTTGGATTTCCAAGCGTGCATCCCGGTCGATGGAATCTTACTTTTTGGGAGGAAATGAAATTCCGTGGTACTATCTCGGGCTAAGCAACGCTAGCGGCATGTTCGACATCAGCGGTACCATGTGGATGGTCGGATTGTTGTTTCTCTACGGCTTAAAATCCGTCTTTATTCCCTGGCTCTGGCCGGTTTTCAACCAGATTTTCCTGATGGTATTCCTCTCCGTCTGGCTCCGTCGCTCAGGGGTAATGACGGGGGCGGAGTGGATAAAGTTTCGCTTCGGTACCAGTACCTCGGCCAATTTATCGCACATCATCGTCGTCATTTTCGCACTATTAAATGTGATTGGCTTTCTAGCCTATGGCTTCGTTGGTATCGGCAAGTTCGCTGCGGCCTTTCTGCCCTACGAGCTTAGTGTAGATCCGCGTTGGAACGAGATTTACTACGGCCTCATCATCACCGCCATCACTACGGCTTACGTGGTTAAAGGCGGTATGTTCAGTGTTGTCTTTACCGAGGTGCTACAGTTTTTCATCATGACCATCGCCTGCATTGCCGTGGGCATTATTGCGATGAACCAAGTGAGCCCAGACGTACTGGCCCAGTACATACCCGCGGGTTGGAAGGATATTTCCTTCGGCTGGGAGTTGGGGCTCGACTGGTCAGAAATCCTTCCCAACGCCAATGCCTACATCAGTAAAGAAGGCTACGAATTATTTACCATCTTCTTCATGCTCGTCCTCTTCAAAGGAGTATTACAGAGTATGGCGGGGCCAGCACCTACCTACGACATGCAGCGAGTGCTAAGCACCAAAACGCCCAAGGATGCGGCCAAGATGAGCGGTTTGGTCAACCTGATCTTACTTTTTCCCCGCTACATGCTCATTACGGGTCTGGCCATTCTGGCCCTGGTCTTCTTCAACGAGGAATTGGCCGGCATGGGCGAGAACGTGGACTTTGAGCAAATCCTCCCTTTTGCCTTAGCCAATTTTGTCCCGACCGGCTTACTCGGCCTACTTATTGCCGGACTACTCGCCGCCTTCATGTCTACCTTCGCCGCTACCACCAACGCAGCACCAGCCTACGTGGTCAATGACATCTATAAACGCTACATCAATAATACCGCTTCCGATAAGCGGTACGTTTACATGAGCTATGCGGTCTCCCTTTTATTCGTGGTCATCGGTACGGCAATCGGTTTATTCATCACCAGCCTTAATGAGTTAATTGGCTGGTTGGTCGCGGGCCTTTACGGTGGCTATACAGCGGCCAACCTCTTGAAATGGTACTGGTGGCGCTTCAACGGCTACGGATACTTCTGGGGGATGCTGGCGGGCATCGTTTGTGCCCTGGCTTTCCCCCTCGTGCAGGAGTACTACCTGCCGGAAGTAAATGCTTTGGAGGCTTTTCCGGGGCTCCTACTGATTTCCCTGATCGTTAGCATTCTTGCGAGCCTACTCACCCCGCCAGATGAGGAAGAAGTACTCAAAAATTTCTACAAAAAAACCCGCCCCTGGGGTTTCTGGGGCCCCATCATTGCGGCTTGCCGGGCTGATGACCCGGACCTTAAAACGAATCAGGGCTTCGCCCGGGATGCTTTCAACGTAACCGTAGGCATTATCTGGCAAACCTCCCTCACCGCCGCGCCGATTTTCCTCGTCATCCAGTACTGGACAGCCTTCTGGATCGCCCTGGCCGTAGCGGCAGGCCTTACTGCGTTACTGAAGTTCAGCTGGTACGACAAGCTGCAAAGCTATCCGGAATAGACTGCCAATAACCTTTTCCCCACCCTCTTCGGAGGAAAGAAAACCAATAGACCAAACAAGTGGTTGGCCGGGAAGGTCAACACCTACCAATAGACCAATAAGACCAACCAGTACGGACATACGAACACAATATTCATGACCTTTCAAGAACGTGACAAAGCCCTACGGGAAGAGCACCAGGCATTGATCACTCGCATAAATGATCCCATTTTCCCCAGTAACGGCATCTATACCCGTTATCGCTACCCCATCATTACCGCTGCGCATACGCCGCTTTTTTGGCGCTACGACTTCAACGAGACCGACAACCCCTTCCTGATGGAACGTCAGAGCATTAATGCAGCCTTCAATGCCGGAGCGATTTACCTCGACGAGCGCTACTTAATGGTGGTACGTGTTGAAGGCAATGACCGTAAGAGTTTTTTCGCCGTAGCTGAAAGCACCAATGGAATCGACAATTGGCAGTTTTGGGACTACCCGATCACCATGCCGGAATACGGAAGGGAAACTACTAATATGTACGACATGCGCCTGACCCAACACGAAGATGGCTGGATCTACGGCTTATTTTGCGTGGAACGTAAAGACCTTGATCATCCTGATGATCTCAGCGCTGCGGAGGCCCAGTGTGGCATTGCCCGCACCAAGGACCTAAAAAACTGGGAACGCCTACCCGACCTAATCACCTACAGCGGTCAGCAGCGCAACGTGGTGCTTCATCCGGAATTTATTGAGGGGAAATACGCCATGTACACCCGGCCCCAGGACGGCTTCATTAGCGTCGGTAGCGGCGGCGGTATCGGTTGGGGCTTGAGTGATAGCATGGAGGGCGCCGAGATCAAAGAAGAAAAAATTGTAGACGGCAAAGCTTACCACACGGTTAAAGAATTGAAGAACGGCCAAGGGCCGCCACCTTTGAAGACCTCGGAAGGTTGGCTGCATCTAGCCCACGGAGTAAGGAAATGTGCGGCAGGGCTCCGGTACGTACTCTATCTTTTCGTTACGGAATTAGATAAACCCTGGCAACTGAAATATAGCCCAGGTGGTCACCTGATTGCACCCGAAGGCATAGAGCGAGTAGGAGACGTTTCCAATGTGCTTTTCGTGAACGGGTGGATTCGTAACGAAAAGGACGAAGTATTCATCTATTACGCTAGTTCCGACACCCGCACCCACGTGGCCACCACCTCCATTGCCCAACTGCTTGATTATGCTAAAAACACCCCTTCTGACGGACTGACCAGTAGGGCTAGTGTCCAAATACGAAATTCGCTCATTAGTAAAAACTTGGGTACGCTTTAGATTCATTTCGCGCGGCCGCAGGTACTAGGTGAAATATGAAGTTCGAAGTAGGAAGTTCAAAAGGTGAAATATGAAGTTTGTCTATCAGTGGTTAAATCGACCAGATTATGCAACATCATGCCCCTTATTCGCTCGAAAGGAGAAGAAAGCAATCGTAAAACTCACCAGAATCAAAACCGCCGCCAGCGCAAAAGCCGATCCCGGGAAGTAAACCGGAGCGTTGTCTTGGGTGGTGTAGAAGAATATGCCCGTCATTATGAGCGGGCCAAAGATGGTGGTGAGGCTCTGAATAGAGGCCAATCCGCCTTGTAGCTCTCCTTGCTCATCATCCCCAACCTGACTGGAGAGATAAGACTGGAGATTGGGGGTGCAAATACTCCCGAGGCAGAAAGGAACCAAAAAGACGAACATCATCCACGAAGCGGAGGCAAAAGCGAAAAGCAACATGCCACTACCATAAAGAGCAATACCGAGGTAAATACTCTTCCCCGCCCCAAAAAAATTATAGGCCTTTTGTGCCAGCCCCGCCTGGGCGACTCCGACCAGGACACCTGCGCAAGCTAAGGACAAGCCAACCATAAATTCGGACCAGCCGAAGCGATACATGGTAAAATAAGTCCAATTGGTATTAACCGCATGAGCAGCTAGGCTGAGGAGGAAGTAAGCCAGAAGAAGGTACCTGATACCAGAGTAGTTGAACAACTGCTT
>JBCDGT010000410.1:0-4284 GCA_038750915.1 Bacteroidota bacterium | reverse complement strand
CGGGACGTCCGGAGCCAGAACATCATTTATTTAAACTCCCGCAGTACTTTCTCCGTAAGTTCTTCCAGCAACCGGTCCGTTTCGGCCATGGCCTGGGCAAGGGTCATACCGGGGATATCCATCAGGGAGGCTACGCGGTCAACGTTTGGGAGCTCTTGCTCGGGATTTGTCAGCACGCAACGCCCGGCTAGGGCAATGATCTTAGCACCTGCGCTCCGCGCCCTACTTGCTACGCCACTAACTACTTTGCCGTGCGGCGTCTGCTCATCGATCGAGCCCTCACCCGTTAAGACGAGGTCGGCATTAGCCACGAGCGTATCAAATCCAACCGCCTCCATGATCAACTCGATGCCCGGACGCAATACACCTCCAAGAAAAGCTATAATGCCTGCACCGAGCCCTCCTGCAGCTCCGGCCCCAGGAAAGTCGCGAACATCTACGTCAAGCCAATCATTGATTCTTGCGGCAAAATATTGCATATTTCGTTCCAGGGTGGCAAGTTCTTCCTGCTTTACCCCTTTTTGCAAAGCATAAGTGTAAGTAGCCCCTTGGGGTCCGATTAAGGGATTATCGACATCGCAAACGCCAAATATTTTGGTCTTTTTGAGAGTGGGCAATACTTTTTCCCGATCGATCCGTACCGCCCATTCCAACGAATCCGCCATGGGGATGAAGTCGTGTCCCCGGTCACTGAAGAAACGGTAGCCGAGGGCAGCGGCCATTCCGGCACCAGCATCATTAGTTGCACTATCCCCGAGAAAAAGGCTAATCTTGTGAGCTCCCCGGGCAAGGGCATCTTCAATCAGTTCTCCGACGCCGATCGTAGTAGTATTCCGAGGGTGACGCCGCGTGGGTGGAACGTGCTGTAGGCCACAAGCTTGGGCCACGTCGATGAATGCTTGGCCATTTCCCAACAGATATTCGGCGGCAATTGGCCTACGCAAAGGCCCCGTTACTTGTAAGCGTTGTGCTTGTAGGGCATATACTTCACGGAGGACGCCCAGGGAAGCTTCTCCACCATCAGCAAGGGGGCGTTGGATAATGGTAGCTTCAGGAAAAACCCGTCGTGCACCTGACGCCATGGCAGTTGCTACTTTCCGGGCAGAAAGAGAGCCTTTGAACTTATCGGGAGCAATTACAATTTTCATGGCGTCGATTAGATAAGGAAATATCCTTACAAATTAATCTCCGCTACCAGCAATTTGCGAGAGGCTGACTATTCGTCTCCGTCTCCCTGTAGATCCCGCTGTAATTCTTCCATCATGATAAAATCGTAGGACTCAGAAACCGTAGGTAGATTGGTGAGCACGGAATCAACTTTGGAGATTTCAACCAAGCGTTTCACGGCTGGGTGATCCACTCCGGTAACGACAAAGGTGCCGAGGTTTGTCCAAAGGCGACGCGCGGTGAGGATAGCCGAAAGGCCAGAACTATCAACGTACTTAACGGCACTGAGGTCCAGAATCAGGTTATTAATCCCCTCATTAGCGAGGATAACGAATTCTGATTTCAACTGCGGCGCTACGGAAGAATTGAGATTTTCCTCTTCAGGCTTGATTAGGCTGTAGCGTTCCTGCTTATCAATGCTAAATTTCATACCGGTTACTGATTTGGCGCAAAGGTAAAACTTTTTAGGATGTGTTACTAGTTGGATGATAGAAGCGGTTGAGAAGACAATGCGATTACGGGTAAGGGCAACTAATCAGGCTTTACCGTGTTTTCTCAGGGTAATCTCAACGGAACCCCAAAACCAAACGCCGAAACACCAGCTGGGGAAATGTCCTTTAGCAGCAAATTGTCAGGTTTTTTTGTCAGTTGGCGAATGGTGGCACGGTTATTCCACGGAAGGTTATACTTTAGGGTCTGAAGAAGCATTGCTAGTGCAGCAACTGCCGGTCTTGTTCGGGCGTTCATTTATACAAGAAACGCTCCTTGTACCTGCGGCCGCGCCAACCTTAAGGCGCATGCCCTTAGCCCCGCTTACAGCAACAACCGACCAAAAATGTACGAAATGAATCCTAGCCAACGGGAATTCAATCCCGAAATAAAAAAAGCCATGGCACGGGGCAAAATGGAAGCGGAGAAGATGGGGCACGCCTACGTCGGACCGGAACATTTGCTCCTTGGTGTTTTGAGTATGCCCGATACTTTGGCCAACCGGGTACTACTCAATTTAGCCGTTGATCTCGATGCCCTCAAGGATACCATCCGAGAGAACGTTCATCGCAATGGCGGCCAGACAAGTGGCAATACCATTTCTCAATTACCCCTGAACGATAAGGCCGATCGGGTCTTGAAGGTAACATTTCTGGAAGCTAAAGCCCAGAAGACGACCATCGTCAGCCCGGAGCATTTGATCCTTTCCATTCTGCGCAATAAAGAACTTCCTGCGGCTAAAATTCTGCGCCAGTTCGAGGTAGAATATGATATATATAAAGCTGAACTCGACTACGTGAAAGACGAAAAAGATTTTACCGAAGACCCTAATCGTCCCCTTCGTCAAGCCCCTGGTAACGACGATCAGTACGAGGACGATGGCGATCAAGGCCGCGGCTTCCAAGGTGGAGGCGGCAGTGGTGGTGGCCAACGTAAGGGAGGTTCTAAGAGCCGCACGCCGGTGCTCGACAATTTCGGTCGTGATATCACTGCACTAGCAGAAGAAAATAAACTGGACCCCATCATCGGTCGGGAAACTGAAATCGAGCGGGTAAGTCAAATTCTCAGCCGGCGTAAGAAAAACAACCCCATTCTGATTGGAGAACCTGGAGTTGGTAAGACTGCTATTGTCGAAGGTCTTGCCCTTCGCATCAAAGAAAAGAAAGTTAGCCGGACGCTCTTCGATAAGCGCATCGTGATGCTGGACCTTGCCGCTCTGGTAGCTGGCACCAAGTATCGTGGTCAGTTTGAAGAACGCATGAAAGCCATCATGACCGAGCTGGAAAAAAGCCGGGACGTGATCCTCTTCATCGACGAGATCCACACCATCGTCGGCGCCGGTGGCGCTACGGGTTCCCTGGATGCCAGTAACATCTTCAAGCCGGCGCTGGCCCGCGGAGAGCTCCAATGCATTGGTGCTTCAACCCTGGATGAATACCGCCAGCACATCGAAAAGGACGGCGCCCTCGATCGTCGTTTCCAGAAAGTGCTCGTCAATCCCCCCAGTGGAGAAGAAGCCATTCACATCCTCAACAACATCAAGCCTAAGTACGAGGAGTTCCACAACGTGAACTACTCCGATGATGCTATCGAAGCCTGTGTAAAACTGAGTGATCGGTACATCACTGATCGTTTCTTACCAGACAAGGCTATCGACGTCCTCGACGAAGTTGGTGCTCGTACCCACCTCAAGAACATTACTGTACCCGCTCACATCGAGGAGGTAGAAGCCAAAATTGAGGAGGTACGCGAGCAGAAGAACGCTGCGGTAAAGAACCAGCAGTACGAAAAAGCTGCCGACCTGCGCGATCAGGAAAGCAAGCTCCAACGCAGCCTGGAAGAAGCTAAGGTGAAGTGGGAAGAAGACGCCAAGACGCGCCGCTACCCCGTTAACGAAGAAGACATCGCCGAAGTCGTTTCCATGATGACCGGCATCCCCGTGCGCCGAGTTGCCCAGAACGAGAGTAAAAAACTCGTTGGTATGGAGAAAGACCTCCAGGAGGTGATCATTGGGCAGGACGAGGCCATCACTAAGGTAACTAAGGCCATCCAGCGTAACCGCGTCGGCCTTAAAGACCCTAAGAAGCCGATCGGTACTTTTATCTTCCTCGGCCCTACCGGAGTGGGTAAAACAGAGCTGGCTAAAGCCTTGGCGAAGTACATCTTCGATAGTGAAGAAAGCCTGATCCGGATCGATATGTCCGAGTACATGGAGAAATTCAGCGTTAGCCGCCTCATCGGTGCGCCTCCGGGATACGTGGGCTACGAAGAAGGTGGCCAGCTGACCGAAAAGGTACGCCGGAAGCCCTACAGCGTGATCTTGCTCGATGAAATTGAGAAGGCTCACCCCGACGTCTACAACATCTTACTACAAGTGCTGGACGACGGACAGTTGACCGACGGCATGGGCCGTAAGGTAGACTTCAAGAATACCATGATCATCATGACCTCTAACATCGGGGTCCGTCAGTTGAAAGACTTCGGTCAGGGCGTAGGTTTTGCCACCAAAGCCCGCACTGAAAACGCAGAGGAAAACAGCAAAGCGGTAATCAATAACGCCTTGAAGCGGACGTTCTCTCCCGAGTTCCTCAATCGGATCGATGATGTGGTGATCTTCAATAGCCTTGG
>JBCDGT010000409.1:0-4297 GCA_038750915.1 Bacteroidota bacterium | reverse complement strand
TCAAAAGTCTGGTTGGGGGGCAAGGCGATAGTGGCTCGTTCTTCGGTAGTAAAGGACTGTAATATCGTGTGTCCTTCTTCACAGCTACCATCGGCCACTAATTCCTGAAAGGTTTGGGTGGCGTTCGGTTGGAAATTGAAGGTGCGTCCTGCCTGCAGAAAACAATAGTTAATGTTATGATCGCCACCGAATTCGCCCGAATTTTGATAAATGACGGAGTCGATCGAAGGCGCCAGACTTCCCATTGGGCCATTGGTAAAGTTAGACAGCTGCCCGAGTGGGTTGGAAAAAATAATGACGTTGTAGGTCAGGCTTTGGTTCCCTTCTACCGTTGATCTGGCGGAGAACCCGCCGATAAACTCGATGATGGAGGTCCCGGCATCAAAGGTCAGGTTATCCGAATTGAGCCAGAGTTCCGTGTAGAAGAATTGCATCTCCCTTGATTGGACGGTAACGTATGAATTACCAAGAAATAAGCCCCGGGGCTCACGGGTCTGGGAGCGAAAGAACTGGGTGTTGAGGGCATGGTCGTTCGTCCGTAAGGTGCCCGCCTGAAGTTTGATCTCTTCGTAGACGTAGAAGTCATCCGTCAGTCCCCATTCCCCGCCAGCATCGAAGGTGACGATGTGGTTGAAGGGCTGTCCTGCACTGGTGATTTGGTTATTCATTGCCTGAGAAGCGAACAGGTAGTCGCCGGCAAAATCATGGTTCATGGCTGCGATGAACGTAAGGGAGCCCGTTACCCGTAGTTGGTGCTCTTCTGGCCCGGAGAAGCTGGGGTTTCCCGTAGCGCCGGCCCAACTCATGTTACGGCAAGAAGCATTTTCTACGTTAATCGTTACGGTTTGCCCAGCGCCGGTGAAGGAGTTAGCATCAAAGAAAACATCGTCCGTTCCCGAAGGGACACAACCATTGCTGGGGCCGCCAGAGGTGGCCGACCAGTGAGCCGGGTCGTTCCAGTTCCCCGTCCCCCCAATCCAGAAGAAGGCCTCCGTGGGCTTAGTCGTGAAGGCCCACCCTGTATTATTTCCCCGGTCTTCGGCGTTTGTAGCCGAGAAATTTCCGCCACCGCTTGCCGCCAACGAACGGAGCGAAACGAAGTCGGCAGTAATAGCATTAGCGGAGACGAAATTCGCCGGAGTTCCTGCTTCAGTAGCGGCCAGACTGATACTGGCTTCGCAGTCGCCCACTGCAGTCAGTCGATCGAGGGCAAAACTGCGGTTGCTCTCAAAACGGTAGCGCTGGCCGGGATGTAAAACCAGGTTGCTGATAGTAAGATCTCCACCTACTTCCGTGCGGTGAAATAGGTCAAGTTCACTGTAGGTTACCGTTGGCTCTGCCCCTGAGCCGCTGTAGCGTGCGTTTGGTACCACCCTAGAATCTCCCATCGGAGCACTCAGGGTTACCCGGTTAAAGTTAAGGCTGCCCGTTCCGTCCAGTAGGAGGTCTACCCGATCACCCCGCAGGTCTACCACGGAGGTGCCTGGGTTGATAGTAAGATTGTTGGCATTCATTATCAGACTGGGAAACTGCAGGTATGTCGGCGCCATGGGGAAAGGTAAATAGGTGCTGTTGCTTACGATCAACTCGGTATTTCCCAGGTTGATCGTGCGGTTGGCATTTCCTTCACTGCGGAGGTAGCCACAAATGATCGCTTCGTCGGCCGTCGATAAAGTACCTTCATTAAAGGCGAGGGTACTATCGCAGGAGAGGGTCCCCGCTAGCGTCCAACTTCCGGTACCGGAGAAGGTGATCGTTGCCCCTGCGGAGAAATTGGCGTAATCAATGGTATTGTCCAGCGCCCCACTGAAAACAGTTTGACCATAAAACTCCCAGGCCATTCCTGGGTCCAAGGTGAGAGAACCAAAAACATTTAGTGTAGTGCTTGCTGGCCCTACTAACCTTGGATTATTAGTTACGCCTGTCCACTGAAGGTTGCGGCAGAAGATGATGTCAGTATTGAAAGTCACCGTCTGCCCAGCGGCCGTAAAAGAATTGGCGTCGAAGAATACGTTGTCATCTGCTCCTGGCGCTTGGGAGTGGGTGGTTGTTCCCCCGGAGGTGGTCGCCCAGTGGCTGATGTCGGACCAGTTTCCCGTCCCCCCAACCCAAAAGTAGTCGGCGGCGGTAAGCGTAGTAGAACTCAATAGGACAACCCCAAAGAGCAGCCCCCAAAACAAACGGGGTAAGTAGATGAACATGGGTGTGGGATTAAGACCGGTAGAATGCAGTAGGTACGAAGGTAGGGCGTTTTACTCCGTGTCTTGGTGAAAGACGCGGAGTTGTCCAGCATTTGTCCTTGTAGTTTTAGGAAGTGGTCTGCTTCCGGAGTGGAACAACCAATTGCAGTGATTTTGGCGCGGTCGCAGGTGCAGTGGAAGTTGCTTTGCCAGGTGGATTGTTATTCAATCGCCCCGTATTTTTGTCAAAGGGTGGGTTTAGCCACCTACTTCGGGATGTAGCGCAGCTCGGTAGCGCGCGTCGTTCGGGACGACGAGGCCGCAGGTTCAAATCCTGTCATCCCGACCCGGAGGGAGAACAGGGTTTAAGTACGTAGTACTTGACGAGATAGAACCATCCTATCATCCCGAATAAGAAGAATTACAATCGTGTTATGTAGATATAATAAGCTCCAGCAATTATTTGATTTTTATCATCAAACATAATGCCTTCTACTTCGGTATTTCCTTGTGCTAAATCTAGATCAAACACCACCTTTTTATCTGTAGGCTTAATCTTAGTTGTCTTTGAAAACTCACCTACCTTTAGTTGGATCGATTGAACGGGTAGTGGAGTCATTTTGTCACCATAGATAAGTTTTGGAACCCTACCATTTGCACTCCAGGCATCAATCCTTTTTTGAAATTTTGGGATGCCTTGTATTGCTGCATCAGCTTCCCGTGGCCAACGGCGAACCTCAAATCTATACTTTCCTCGTTCCGTAATGGTTAGGTGCCATTTACCAACTGCCGGACTACCCGTAGCCACCTGTGCATGATTCCAAGGCACCTTCGGTAAATACCAATCTGATGGTGTTAAGTAGGTTTCCGGATCACGGTGATGCCCTACTATATGACGTGGTGGAACACGGTCGCTAGGGGTAACTTTAGACCAATAGTGCTGGTGCTCTCTGCGGATTTTTTCAACAACATCAGTGTATTCGTCGATGATGTTATTGGTCTGCGCTGGATCATTCTTAATGTTGTACAATTCTTTATTGTCAATCAACCTCCAAGGGCCATTCATTCCGGCTGTTTTTACCCATGGCTTTGCTTTATAAGTTCTTTGGGTTTCAACAAATAAGGTGCGTTCAGAAAGCTTTGATTGTGGGGCATACAGTTGTTGTTTGAAACTAAGACCGTCAAAATCTATTTCGCTTTCCAATTCAATATTGCATAAATCAATTAAGGTAGGGAGCACATCAATATGTGCTGTTAGGTCTTCCACGTCAGCACCATGTTTGAGCTGCCCTTTGGGCCAATGAACGAATAACGGAACGCGATGACCACCTTCATATACTTCTCCTTTGTGACCCCGCATACCGGCATTAAATAATTGTACCCCAGCAGTCCCTCCATTATCGCTCATGAAAATAATAATAGTGTTTGCTGATTGACCTGATTCTTCAAGTGCTTTGCGCAATCGGTTAATATTCCGATCAATACGTTGAATTCCCGCAAAAAAATAGGACACTGATTTTGACACTTCTGAGCCGTAATGTTTTGCCATTGAAGTGTCCGGTAAAGTGTGTGGATTGTGCGGAAGGAAGGTAGGTAAATAGATGAAAAATGGTTTGTCGCTTTCTTGGCTGGTTTTCATGAAATCAATAGCGGCGTCATAGAAAACGTCAGGTGCAAACCCTTCATGTTGCTCTCGCTCACCATTGTGCCAATAGTAATCGTTTACCCGATCATTATCGAACCAATCGTCAGTGGTTCCCGTACCGCCGTCACCCTGGCCCAACCATTCATCAAATCCCCTGTCCATCGGGCGATACGGATAGTTAGCCCCCAAATGCCACTTCCCAAAAAGCCCCGTTTTGTATCCTGCAGATTTAAACACATCGGCCATCGTGGTCTCGGTAGGACGAAGGTGGTTTCCTCCACTAACTGTGTGCCAAACACCAACGTGATGAGCGTATTTTCCGGTCATTAATGCGGCACGGGTAGGTGCGCAAGTGGGGTCAACGTGGAAATCTGTAAACCGAACCGATTCTTTAAATAAGGCATCAAGGTTTGGTGTTTTGAAGAATTGATTACCATGGCAGCTTAAGTCTCCGTAACCTTGATCATCAGTA
>JBCDGT010000408.1:0-4298 GCA_038750915.1 Bacteroidota bacterium | reverse complement strand
TTTGAATCCGTAGGGATTGGTGTAAAAGGGTACTTTTCAGAAATGAGCTAAAGACTCTCCAAATCAAAATTGACCTCAGCTAAGCAATGGTCCAACAGCGATACCAATTAGGCGAAATAGTAGGACTTGCTAAGCAAATCCTCTCTCATTACGGCCCTAACCGCACCTACGCTCTCATTGGCGAATTAGGTGCGGGAAAAACCTCTCTGGTCGCAGAAATGTGTCGCCAGCTAGGCGTTACGGAACCTACGAGTAGCCCAACTTTCAGCATCGTAAATGAATATACGGGCGAGGCTGGTCCCGTTTTTCACTTAGACTGTTACCGATTGGAAACGATTGAAGAGGCGCTGGCTGCTGGCTTAGAAGAGCTGTTTGAACAAGAAGAATCGCCCATATTCGTAGAATGGCCCGCCGTAATAGAACCTCTTTTGCCTGCGGACGTTGTCTATCTACGCCTAGCCTATGCTTCCGACGGTCAGGCGCGTGAACTGACCACTTCCACCGGCCATCCACCTAACAATGAGCGATAAGGATAAGAAGAAGGTATCCCTCCCCGAGGAACTAACGTCTGGTTACGGGCAAACGCAGACGGATACGCTCGCCGTTCAGCACAAGCAGGAAAGCCTCTTCATCGGCATCCCCAAAGAGATCACCCTTTCCGAAAAGCGGGTGGCACTCGTACCCAGTGGCGTAGGCAACCTCACCAGCCGGGGCCACCGAGTCCTAATCGAAACTGGTGCGGGCAAGCTCAGCAACTTCACCGATCACGGCTATAGTGAGCGAGGTGGCGAAATTGCCTACTCCGCTAAGGAGGTATATACCAAGGCTAAGGTCATCCTGAAGGTAGCACCGCCTACCTTGGAGGAAATCGATATGATGCAGCCGGGAACCGTGCTCATTTCACCCCTACAGCTACCGACCATCAGTGCTGAATATTTATTTCGCTTGAAAAACAAGCGCATCATCGCGCTGGCCATGGAGTACCTGCAGGATGAGCAGGGCACTTTCCCCATCGTCCGTATTATGAGTGAGATGGCCGGTATTTCCGCCATCCAAACCGCGGCGGAATTACTCTCCAGCACTCGTGGTGGCCTCGGTGTTTTACTTGGTGGCGTTTCTGGTGTGCCGAGCGCGAAAGTTGTCATCCTCGGCGGAGGTGTAGTCGCCGAGTACGCCACCCGTGCGGCCCTGGGGATGGGAGCCGAGGTGCGTATTTTCGACGACAACATCAACAAACTAATGCGGCTGCAAAACAGCGTAGGCCGCCAGCTGTACACTTCTGCGATTAACCCTTACTACTTGCGGCGGGAATTACTCACTGCGGAAGTAGCGATTGGGGCTATCCACGCCGAACACGGCCGGACGCCGGTGGTAGTGAGCGAAGAAATGGTCCGGGCGATGCGCCCGGGCTCCGTCATTATCGACGTAAGTATTGATCAGGGTGGCTGTTTTGCGACCAGCGAACTGACCAGCCTCGAGAAACCGACCTTCAGTAAGCACGACGTTATCCATTACTGCGTCCCCAACTTGGCCAGCCGGGTGGGCCGTACCGCTAGTATCGCCGTCAGTAACATCCTGGTTCCCTTACTGCTCCGGGCCGACGGAGCGCGGTCTTTTGAGCACTTCATCCTGCGTCAAGCGGGCTTGCGTCACGGGGTGTACACCTTCCGGGGCTGCCTGACGAACCAGTACCTCGGCAAGCGCTTCGAGATGCGCAGCACGGACATTGACCTCTTAATGACGAGTGGATTATAAAGCCGAAATCTCCGCGAAAACCGCTACCTTAACGGCAGAGAACCCACCTGCTAATGAACGACTTCTTCGATCTAATCGCCACCTTCTTCGCCGAATTGACCAACGAGGATAAAATCCTGCTGGGGATTCTCGCCATTTTGGTCTTTATGATCGGCTTCATCGTCGGTTGGATTATGCAGGGAACCAAGACTCGCCGCTATAAAAAGGAGTTGCTGTTACTGCGCAAAGACCGCGACGAATACGAGGTCCGGTATCGCGCCACCGAGACCAAGCAAAAGGCCCTGGCGAAAGAACTGGAGCAAACCAGCAGGGAGAAAGTGGAAGCCCTCGAACGCTTACAGGCTATGGAGGCCGACCAAACCAAGCTTACCGAACTGCAAAGTGAGCGGGATACGCTCATTACAACCAATCAATCACTTTCCGCGCAGATCGCCTCTTTGGAAGAACAGGTGACCACACTGAAAGCGCAGAAGGAAGAGTTGGAAACGGGCACGGTGGCTCCGCGTGACCTGGGTAATACCAACGTGGGCGCGGGCGCAGGTGCCGGCACCGTGAGTAGTAGCAATGAGTCTCTAAATGCTTACATCGCCCTTAATGAGTCACGGCTACAATCGCTAGAAGACCGCCTCTTACGGCTGGCCCAAGAAAATGCCGTACTCAAAAATCAAGCCGACCAAACAACACCGATAACGAACCGGGGGCACGTTGTACAGATGCCGGAAATCGACCCTGCGCTGACAACTTCCACGGCACCCGCTGTCGAGCCCTTAGTCATTCGGGCGGATACCACTGACCCCGGTGTCCGCACCGGCCAGACCGGTGGAACCGAAGTGATCGTACAAACAACACCTTCCGTTCACGTTCCGACTATCCAGGATAGTTCCAATCCGTACCGGGATGACCTTACCATGATTAAGGACATTGGACCTTTCCTACAAGGAGAGCTACACAAAGCCGATATCTACACCTTCGAACAGATCGCGAACTGGTCGGAAGCGGACATTATTACCTACACCGAACTCATCGGTTACCTCCCGGGGATCATTCAGCGGGATGATTGGATTGGGCAGGCCCAACGCCTTTTAGCCGCAGCGGAAAGCACTAAACCAGCTACTTTCGAAGCCGAAAGTAATGAAGAAGACCCCGTAGCGGAGGACGATTTAAAAGTGATCGAAGGTGTTGGCCCTAAGATTGAAAGCGTTTTGAAAGCATCCGGTATCACTACTATGAATACCCTGGCCGAGACCTCAGTGGAACAATTAAGGGAAATTTTGGCTAGTGCTGGCTCCCGCTTTAAGTCCCACGATCCTAAAACCTGGCCCGTGCAGGCAGGGCTGGCAGCGGACGGTAAGTTGAAAGAGCTAAAAGCTTGGCAAAAGGAATTGAAAAACGGCTAGTGCCTGTTGGCAATTCTTCGGACGCTAACAGATGAATTTAACTTCGGCCTATTGGCTGAGATATTCTCTTTTTAGCAAGCCGTACTTGAGCAAGTCATGATATTGGTTCCCACTAAACACCATTTCTCTTAGTCTTCCTTCTTCCTTAAATCCTAGTTTTTGGTGCAGTTTCACGGAGGCTTCGTTGAAGGCATAAATGCCTACGGAGGCTTTATGGTACCTCAACTCCGTGAAATAGTACTTTAGCACCATCTTTATCGCCGCAGTAGCATAGCCCTTTCCTCGTTGTGCTTTAATTATGGCAACGGCGTAGCTGAAATTTCCGTTTTTCTTATCTGCCGTATGGACATGGATCATACCTACCTTTTCGCCGGTTTTATCAACAATTACGAAAAAGTAACCATCATCTTCAACGGATTTTGTCGATTGCTTTTCCACCCATTGCTCTTGCCGTAGCAAAGAAGATGGGAACCATATCTGATCCAGATGTTGTTGGGTGTAGGCTTCTTTATTCCATTCGTAAAAGAAGCCAGCATCCTGAGGCTCTATTCCCCTCAAGGCGACCAATGGTCCTTCCCAGTAATTCATTGTGACATTCTATTTTCTGGAGAGCGAGTTCTCCTCCTTGTACAAGTCCCCATTTAAGTATTTCAAGCCGGAATCACAGGCGACGGTGACTACAGTATGGCCACGGCCTAACTCCCGGGCGAGTTGTAGGGCGCCCACAACATTAAGCCCCGTAGAAGTACCGGCAAAAATGCCTTCTTCCTGAGCTAATTTTTTTGCCATCGCTTTGGCTTCCTTCTCCTCAACAGCTCGGACTTCTTTTAGTCGCTCCCTGACCAAAAGCGGGGGGACAAAACCTACACCAATGCCCTCTACTGAGTGGGTGCCCGCAACGCCAGTAGAAATTACTGCAGAAGAGGCTGGTTCAAAAGCAACGAGGTCAATATTATGCTTTTCAAAGGAATGAGCAACTCCCATGAGCATTCCTGCCGTTCCAACAGCACCGCAGAATACGTCAATTGGCTCGGGGACTTGAGTCAGTAATTCTTGCCCAATTTTTGCGTAGCCTAGTAGTTCATCCCGATTGTTAAACTGATCCGTAAAATAAGAATTTGGGCTTGCGGCAATTTCATGAGCTTT
>JBCDGT010000407.1:0-4305 GCA_038750915.1 Bacteroidota bacterium | reverse complement strand
GGATCATTCGAATATTAACCTTGATGTTGCCTGGTTCCCTAAAAATCTCCAGCCGACAACCGAGAACGTAATAAGAACGTTTTGGTCCCGTATTGAAGGTAGAATTAATACCTCCAACGCACGGCTTTACAGTATGCGCCTTTGCGAAACTGAAAACATTTACGCCGAGTATTTCGGCCCTGAAGGAAGAAAATGATGGCATTTAAGCAACTCCTTGAATACGACGAAGAGTTAACCGGGCAAATGGCGGATAGCGTACTTAAACTAATCAGTGGGGTGGGGGAAGACCCTGCACGCGAAGGCTTAATAAAAACACCGGAGCGTGCGGCTAAGGCCATGCAGTTTATGACCCAGGGCTACCAACAAGATGCGGAAGCCATCCTCCGTGGAGCGATGTTTGCTGAAGACTATTCGGAAATGGTCATTGTCAAAGATATCGAACTTTACAGCCTTTGTGAACACCACATGTTGCCTTTTTTTGGCAAAGCACATGTTGCCTATATCCCGGATGGCTACATCGTTGGCCTGAGCAAAATTCCCCGAGTTATTGACGTCTTTGCCCGGCGACTACAAGTGCAGGAACGCCTAACTGACCAAGTACTTCAGGCCATTCATACCACCTTGAATCCGCTGGGCGTAGCTGTGGTCATCGAGGCCAGCCATATGTGCATGATGATGCGAGGCGTACAAAAGCAAAACTCCGTCACCACTACCTCTGCCTTTACCGGAGCCTTCAAATCGGAACGAACTCGGAACGAGTTTCTGAAACTGGTGACAAGCAAACTTAGCTGAGGTAAAGGTTTTAGGAACTAGAGGCTAGACGGCCTTTGGCCTCCTAGGAGCACGAAGTGCGTTCCAGTTCTTAGCTCCCGAGAAAATCGCGCTAGCGATTTTCCTCCAACGCTAAGTCGATTTCCTTATGCATTCCTTCTAGGATAGTTAGATTCTTTTCTTCACGCCCGAGCATTTCGTCGAAGCGACCGAAGTTGGCCTCAATGCGGGTACGGAGGGTAGCGATGTACGATTTGAGCTTTTCTTCCAGTTCGGAGGCAAGTTTTTGACGACCAACGGCTACTTCCGCTTCAAAGCCATCGATAATGCGGCGGCGTTTGCCGCGGGTACTGAATCCGGCGAAGAGGACGCCTACGGTGGTTATGATGCCACCACTTACATCTAGGAGTGGAATAGAAGTAAGGGCCATAAGAATAACGCCAAACGCTGCTGCTCCGCCACCAACCACAAGGTTAGGAGCGAGGTTCTCACGCCCTGCAAAAAGATCTTTGTCCGTAAAATTTTCGGAATTTGAGACAAAACGATTGAATTGGTCTTGGAGATCACGGAGTACGTTCTCTCGCCGTTCGGCGATATCGCTGAAGAGTTCATGGTCGTTTTTCAGGATGGTTTCGCTGGAGCGGATCTTGAGATCAATGACCTTAACCATTTGCTGAAGGCTTTCGGCGAGATCAACGACATTATCGTTCAGTCGAGCTTTTAGCTTGGTGTTAAGCTCTTGTTCTAAGTCTCCCGCAAGATTACCTAACCAGGTTTTGGCGTCGGGGGTGCTGCCAAAGGTAGAGGCTAGGCTACGTCGCAGAAGGCCAAACATACTCAGCCCACCCCGCAGTTCTTCCAGTTTTTCGCGAGTGATATTATCGTAAGTATGCAACAGGTTTTCGACCATCAAGTCTACTTGCTTATTACTGCCGGAGGTTTGCTCATCCAGGGTAATTTGGATGTCTTCGCGAAAGCGCTGGTCGGCGGCAAACTGGTCGCGACGAAGCTCTAACCCACCAGCAATGCGCTCGTTAATGGTTTGCGCGGTAATGATGCTGTTGTTTAGCTTTAAGGCCGGTGCTTTTCCCCCCGTGATGTTTTCTGCGATATAACTGCGTAAGGAAGCAAAGCCTGAATCTGCCTGGCCTTCTTGCTCGGCTTTAGCACTAACGGCAAATACCTGGGGAGTCTCGATACCCTCCTGACGAGCTTTTTCGGCTACGCCTTCAAGGTTGACGGTTAATTCATTCTCGGTAGCCAGATCTTTTTGCTGAAGTACGAAGATGATTTTTTTGCGCCAGTCGCCGTGGATGTACTTAAAGAAATCCCAGGCGGATTGACGATAGGGGTTTTTGGCCTCGAAGACAAAGACGATAAGATCGCTGGCGGGGATAAATTGCTCGGTGATTTCCTGGTGGTGCTCGACGATGGTGTTGGTGCCGGGGGTGTCGACAATGGCAATTTCACGTAGAATCTCTACGGGGAGAAATATCTTTTTCAGATATGGGTTGATATCCACCGTCCGCTGCTCTTCTCCGTAAATGATCTGCTGGATGGTATCCGTCATTGGCTGAGGCGCTGCCTTGGCAATTTCCTGACCAGTATCTAGTAAAGCATTAATGAAGCTGGATTTGCCGGCTTTTACTTCCCCGACAATCACAAACATAAAGGGTTCGAAAATCCGGTTGCGGAGATCGCTTACGGTCTGGGCCATTTCTTCGTGGCCGATGCGCAGGGTTAACTCGTGGAGGTTCTTAATGATTTCCTCGAGCCGAGCGCGCTTCGCCTGGAGGTTTGCGTCGATGAGCGTATGGGACATGAGGCCGAAGTTAGTAGATTAATTGTAAGAGATGGTACTCTCTTATTCGTAGATTAACCAATCTTACCTCGCTTGGACGATTATTTCGTGACTCCGTCACGTTTAGGAGCTAGGGCACTACGTGCTACTAGGATACTTGGGAGCTAGGAACTAGGACGGCCTATGGCCTCCTAGCAGCACGTAGTGCGTCCCAGCTCCTAGCCCCCTAGCCAATACGCCTTCTTCAAAAAAATATGGAAAAACATTCGACCTTTCCGATCTTTAGGTGTTATAGCCAAAAAACTAACCAACACTGATGTTAAAAACATACCTTTTTCCACTAGCCCTCCTGCTATTGCTCGTGACGGCTTGTGAGGACACCGCCCGTACGGCGGAAGACGTTGTAGAAGAAACCACGGTTGCTGCACAGACTGCGATTCCTCAGGTAACGGAAGAGGTTGCCGAAATGGTAGATCAGGGTGACTTACCCTACGAGGTTAAGGTCATTGACGATAAAATCAAAAGCCCGCGTAAGGAGCTTGTCGGAGAAGTAAACGGTATTCCTTTAACCATTAATTATGGTAGCCCCGCCGTCAACGATCGCATCATTTATGGTGATTTGGTGCCTTTCGAAAAAGTGTGGCGTACTGGAGCCAACGAAGCTACGCGCATTACTTTCACCGAAGATGTAATAGTAGGAACGGACAAAAAAGAACTTGCCGCTGGTACCTACTCACTCTTTACCTTACCCAACAGTAAGGACGATTGGACGATCATTTTCAACAAGACCGCCAATCAGTGGGGGGCTTATGACTACGAAGAGAGCCAGGATGCTGCACGGGCGCACGGTGTTGCAAGTCCGGCCAAAGCCAAAGCCGAACGGATGGATTTCGCCATCGACGAAGACAGCGTAAAGCTGATGTGGGATGACTTGGTGGTCGCTTTCCCAGTAACTAAGGTGAGTAAGTAAATTAGTCTATTAGTCAATTATTCTTTTGGTACTTTAGTCTGTTGGTCCATAAGTTTGGTAGCTTTTGCCAGAACAGACCAAAATACTAATAGACCAAGCTACCAATAGACCAACCCTATCCTCCACCGATAGGTCGGCCTAAGATATCAAGCCTCACGGGTGCACGCGTAGTGTCTCGTGGGGCTTTTTCGTAGGTGTGGTTGAAGACTTTTTCTACTTCGTGCCATTTACCGTCTACTGCTTGGAATTTTAGGGCGTGGTAACTGCCGTCAGGCATATTCACCGGACCGTCTCCTTCGGACATAGGGGTGAGAACCAGATTTTCGTAGATGATACGATTGGTCTCCGCCTCGTACTTCAGCGCTACATTTGCACTGGCACTGTACTCTAGGATCATTCGCTTCCGATCGGGAAGGAGTAAGTTTTCTTCGTTGTAGGTCATGAAAACCGGCAAGCCGAAAGTAGCGCCACCGAAACCGTCAAAGCTAAGTACGTCGATAATTTTGCGGCGGCGGTAAGCACCGTAGCGATCGTATCCGAAAAGGAAATAGTAAGGAGCTCCTTCATAAGTTCCACCCGGAATGATTTTGTAAGCCACGTAACCCAACCATTTGCTAGGAGCTAATTGGACATTCTCAGGGTTTTGGCGTAGTTGGTCGCCGCGGTCGATCAGCGGAATAAGTTCCAACTCCTTGTTGTTCCGTTGGATAGCCCCGTAGTGACGGTACTCGTCGCGATTAATGAAGAGTTCCCAGCTGAAAAT
>JBCDGT010000406.1:0-4313 GCA_038750915.1 Bacteroidota bacterium | reverse complement strand
CTCGAATTGACGCTCATCGAGGATGAAGATTTCCCGGGTGTCCATATCGTCACCCATTTCTTCCACGGTTACGGGGGGCAAGGAACGGGCAGTACGAACTTGGGTAACGAGTTCTGCGGCTGCATCTGGATTCCCTAATCGGTTTTCCGCAAGAGCTTTCAATAACAGTATCCCAGCATAACGGTAAATGGAGGTATTGGTGTCATCTTCGGCGGAGAGGAAGTTGCCCTTAGCGTACTTGGCCACCCTGGCTTCTCCGAGCGCGCGATCTTCCCGCGTAAGGAAATAGCGATAATCGCCTACTAGTGTATCAGGGCCCACAATTACCATCGGTGGGTCAAAATCTGGGTACTTAGCGGTCCAGTCTTCAGCCGTGATGGGGAATTTTTCGATCCACTTGAACTCTGCTTGCGGAGAGATGAAGAAGGAGGGAATACCCGCAAAGAATAGGGTGTAATTACCAGCAGCACCATTACCATCTTCCAGTAGATCGTAACGGATACTAAAGATCAACTCGGGCCCAGTTTGAAAGGACCCCAGATTAACGTCGTTGAGGAATAATTCCTGCCAGGCGGTTTCGGTGGTGACCAGAGAGTACTCGTTGAGGTCGATCAGTTTTTGTAGCGCTTCATTGGCCTTTGCGTAATCTTTGATCCACATATAAACGTGGGCCTGGAAGGCTAACACACTGGCGCGGGAGAAACGAAACTCACGGGAGGGAATGGTGATCAACTCTTCGGCGCGTAGCATATCAGGAATAACTACTTCGTTGAGAATCGTCTGGCCGTCGGTTTGTGGCAGCTTCACGTCTTGGTCCAGCCCAACGATGGGCTCGGTGAACAGGGGAACACCTCCCCAAACCCGAACGGCGTCAAAGTATGCGTAGGCCCGCAGAATATGGGCCTCGCCAAGTAAATTGTCATCCACCGCATTGATGGAAGGAATTTGTTGGATCGCCAGATTAGCCCGGCCAATCATTTGGTAGAGATCGTTCCAGCGTAGTACGCTAGTATTACCCGGGGTAAGGTTATTCGTGACAAGCTCACTATTTGCTCCGGAAACCCGGTCACTACCGATGTGATTGTCGCTCCGGAATTCTCCCCAGAGATAATGCTTGGTTCGGTAGGTACGCTGCATCGCGTCGTAGATGGCAGCAACGCCACTTTCCACGTCACCAGCATTTTGCCAGAACTGGGTTTCTCCTACCTGGGAAAAGGGTTGTTCGTCAAGAAATTCGTCACAGGAAATAAAACCCAGAGATAAAAATATGATGGCGAGTACCAGTGGTACTTTAGATAGAAATTTCATTGTTATTTGCTTATCAGCTTGAACTAATGGATGCAATAAAGATGACTTAGAAGCGTGCCTGAATACCGAATATGTACTCGGTTTTACTCGGGTAGCGTAGGAAGTCAAAACCTGGCTGTAGCGGATTGCCGCGGGTGCCTAGTTCTGGATTATAACCGGTATACTCCGTCCAGGTAATGGGGTTATTCACCGCCAGCGTCAGGCGTACACTACTGATCCAGCTTACGTTACCCAGGATGGATTTTGGTAGGCTATAACCAGCCCGAACGCTACGGAGCTTAATGAAGTCACCCGAACTGATCATCTGAGAACTCGGGTTTACCCGGTTCTGGGGGCGACGACGGTCCATGCTGGGCCATTCGGTTACGTCTCCTTGCTGGGTCCAGGCACCTTCAATGCGCTCTGGGCTAGGCGTGCGGCCGAAGGAGTTGTTGTAATTCCGCAGTTGGTCGTAGCGACGGTAAATGTCGTTGCCAAAGTTGTAATCTAAGAGTATGGATAAGGATAAGCCACTGTAGCTGAATTCATTGAAAAAGCCACCGAATACATCCGCGTAACCATTACCGATGACCTGGCGGTCGAAGGAGTTAATAGAAAAGTTACCGTCCAGATCGTCCCAGATAATGTCACCACCACGGAGCACCGTGTTACCAAAGCGCAACTGGTTTACCTCACCGGTAAATTCGGCGCCATTAAGGGTGTAATTAACGAATTCTCCCGCATCGTTGAAATTAGGTGTTAATTGCTGGCCATCCGGGCTAAAGGCATTAGATTCATCGTAAGCAAAAACCCCATTGAAGACGTAGCCAAACATATTACCGAGTGGCTCTCCTTCCTTAATGATGAAGTTGCCATCTTCAAAACCATCATCGTCTGCCAGGTCTAAAACCTCATTTTCGTTGGTGGCAATATTGAAGCTGGTGAACCACTTGAACTTCCCGATATTTAAGGGCGTGCCACTTAAAGTAAGCTCGACGCCACGGTTTTCTATGGAGCCAATGTTACGGAGAACACCACCAAAGCCAGATTCTTCGGGTAGGGGAACGTTATAAAGCAGGTCTTCGGTCGTCTTGCGGTAAATATCTAAAGTGGCGGCTGCCCGACCCTGAAAAAATTCGAGATCAATACCGTAGTTGAACTGGTTGGTGCTTTCCCAGCCCAGGGCAGGATTGGATAGTTGGGATGGTGCAACACCGTTAACGCCGTCGTAAATGAAACCGGGACTGTAAAGCAGCCGAGCGGCATAGTCAGGGATCCGTTCGTTACCGGTGACGGCATAACCCATGCGAACTTTAAAATCGGAAACAACGTTACGAATACCATCCCAGAAAGGCTCTGCCGAAATCCGCCAACCGGCAGAGACGGAGGGGAAGTTACCGTAACGCCGGTCGGAACCAAAGCGGGAGGATCCATCACGACGGATGGTACCCGCCAGTAAGTATTTACCGTCGAAGTTATAGCTCAGGCGTCCGTAGAAAGAGGCTAGGGCGTGGCCATTCCGGGTCGTAGTGGTCTGACCGAGGTTAAGCTCGGCTACATTATTAAAGGTTTCCACCAAATCGGAGGCGAAGGAAACGGCCTGGAGGCGGGAAAATTCGATGTTCCACTTTTGAATCTGCGTACCGGCCAGTGCGGAAATACTGTGCTTACCAAATTTCTTTTTGTACGTCAGATAGTTTTCCTGCTGGATGTCGTGGGTCAGGTCTTGCAACTCTGATCCAGTGGCCGGACGACCCGGACGCTGTACGATCAGGGGGTCGAAATTATTGCGTTTCCGCATCCGGAAGTTTATACCTACCGTAGAGCGTAGGGTCAGGTCTGGTGTAATATCAAATTCGATGTAGTTAAACAGGTTAGAGCGGAAATTACGATCGTCACGACGCGTTGCCAGGGCTTCCGCCAGGGGGTTTTGGCGACCGAAAGTCTCGGGGAATAAGTCGCCGTTAAAGTCACGGACCGGTAGGTAGGCTGGCCGCTCGGCGAGCTGGCGAAATACCGTATTTTCGTTAAGGCCTTTACGAAACTCGTAGGAGGCGTTAAGGCGGGTACCGGCGCTAAATTTGGTGCCAAGATCAAAATCAATGGTAAGATTAGTATTGTACCGGCGGTAGGAACTGTTGAAAACGATGCCTTCCTCGTCCAGGTAGCCCGTGTTCCAGTAAAACTTGGTCTTTTCACCGCCGCCACTAAGGGCAAGGTTAGTTTGGTTACGAACAGCTGTCTGGGTAAGTAAGTCCTGAATATCGACCTCCTGCAGGAAGCGGGTACTGAGGGAGTCGGCACTGGTCTCGCTCGGCTCTCCGCCGTTTCGGCCGGTCTCAAAGAGTTGGCGCTGACGGGTGTTGGAAACAGGAATAAGACGGTAAAGGCTACTAAGCGTCGTGTTGTGCGTTACTTCCACGGATACCTTGCCACTCTGGCCTTTTTTGGTGGTGATAATAACTACCCCGTTAGCGGATTTGGATCCGTAGATCGCCGCCGAAGCACCGTCCTTTAGTACTTCGATGGAGGCAATACTATTAGGGTCGAGGTTGTCAATGTTTTCGAGCTGCTGCCCGTCAACAACGTAAAGAGGACCGACGCCTCCGGATAGGGTGGAGGTGCCACGAATACGAATGTCCGAGCCTTCACCTGGGCCTCCTCCACCAGTAATTTGTACCCCGGCCAGGCGGCCCTGGACGGCATCAAAGGCACTCACGGGTGTATTTTGCGCCAGGTCTTCTGCACCAATCGAAGCAATCGAACCAAGTACATCGCGTTTGCGCTCCGTTCCGTAACCAACGACCACGATTTCATCCAATACTTCCGCATCGGAGTCCAAGCTTACGTTGAGCACCGTTTGGGAGCCCACCTTTATTTCCTGTGAGGCATAGCCGGTGTAGGAGAAGCGTATCAGATCTTTTCCATCTACTAGACCTAGCGTATAGTTTCCGGCCAAATCAGTTACGGTACCATTGGTAGTTCCTACTTGTAAAACCGTAACCCCGATTAAAGGAGTATTTTCT
>JBCDGT010000405.1:0-4323 GCA_038750915.1 Bacteroidota bacterium | reverse complement strand
GCGGCAGCGTCTTTGAGTACCGTGACTCGCGCCACATCATTGGGATTCAGTGCGTTGAGCGGGTTACGCCCTGGCTGCACGCCGGAGGGCAGATGGGGGGTATTGTCTACCGGCATCCCATCAATGACGTACAGCGGCTCATTGCTGGCGTTCATGCTGCTACCGCCGCGAATTCGGATACTTTGAAACGCACCGGGTTCTCCGTTGCCGTTCAATACCTGTACCCCAGCAACCCGCCCCCGCAACCATTCGTGGGGCGTAGTCAAAGCCTGGCTATGCGTTAAAGTATTGGTTTCTACCTGGGCGACACTTGCCGTAGCTTCCACCGCGTTAACCTTTCCGTAGCCAACGATCAGTACTTCGGGCAACTCTGTTTCTCCGCCCCGTAAGCGTACTTCCAGGCGCCCGCCGGGCCGGACGGCCCGGGAAACCTGCTGGTAACCAAGGTAGGAAAAGGTCAATTCTCCAGCAGGGGCATCAAGGGTAATACTGAAATTTCCAGCACCATCGGTTTGGTCGCCCCGCTGCGTCCCTTCGATGCGGATATTAACTCCCACCAAGGGTACACCTTCGGAATCCATTACGCGACCGGTTACGGGCGCCACTACTTTCTCCGCACCTGCGGCCGCGCCCACTGCTTCTAATTGTCGGGAGGGATCGACGTCGCCACGCAATAGTCGCGTTCGGGTATTTCCGTGCTCCAGCCGATCCAGCTGCCGTACTTTTCGCCGGAGCTTGCCCGCTACGCGGCGACCCTTGCGAGAATCTTCGTAGAGGACAAAGTATTTGTTGCCGAAAGCTTCGTAAGCAAGATTCGTGGGTGCCAGGAGGCGGTCGATAGCCATTTCCAAGCTCTCTTCCGCATTAAGCGTAAAGTCAACTTCTCGCTCAGCGACAATCTCCGCATCGTAGGTAAAAAACACCCCATATTCTCGACCCAACTCTTCGAGGACCACGGCTAGGGGCTGCGGCTCCAGTCCCGCCACTACGGGTGCTCCCGTAAGGGGAGCCCCGCCAACGCTCCAGGCTATGGCGCAGAACGTCATTACCAACCATGTAGGTCCGTTTTTAAGCATAAATCGACAAATAAGAATGCCTGGCCTACTCCGCCGCGGCTACCTTATAAATACTACTATCATTCTGCGCTTCGATCCGTAAACCGAGCGCCGTTTCCAAAAGCTGTAAGGCTACTTGGAGATTATCCACCGGGATGCCGGCAGAAGTTATTTCTTTTACTTCTAACAGTTTATTCACGCACTGAAGTTCAATACCATAAATATCTTCTACTTCATTCAATGCGACTCGTAGGGGTTGGTGGTCAAAGGAAAGGTGACCACTTTTCCAATTATCTTCCTGGCCAGCCCGGCTTACCGGCTGGTGAACCGGCTGAGCATCAAGGGATTCTCGCACAACGATCTCTCCAGGCAATAGGTCCGTTTGGGCGGTTTTGGCCCCCTTCCAATCGACCCGTACGGCACCTTCCTCTAGGTAAATGCGATCTCCGCCGCGCCGGTTCCGGACGTTAAAACGAGTGCCCAGCACCTGAATCTCCGCTCCCTGAGTGCGCACGATAAAAGAACGTTGCTGACCATTGGTTAGCTGCTTCTTTACGTCAAAAAAGGCTTCACCACTTAGGTCGACTATTCGGGCACCACCGTCCCAATCATTCGCCAAAAGCTCCAGGCTAGAATTGGCATTAAGGTTGACAACCGTACCGTCAGAGAGTATGATTTCCCGCTGTTCACTGTTTCCCGTGGCGTATTCCAGGGTAGGCGTCGGCCGGAGGAATAAAAACCCTGCGACGAGCAGGAGTACAATCGCAGCAACTGCGGCGAGGCGCGGCCAGAGCGTACGGACCTTAGCCCCGTTTACGGTTGATTTTTGCTCTCTTTCTGAGGCCTGAGGAGTCTGGGAATTCGCCGGTTCCGCCATGCGTTGGAGGAGTAAAGCGAAATCCGCTTCCTTCTCAGTGGCGGAAGGTAGATCGGTTACAGCGCCCTCCTCAATACTCAACAAGATGGCTTTAGCCGTCGCAAAATTGTGCCGGGCATCAGGATACTCTGTCGGCCAATCGGTGATGGTCGGCGCACCAGACTTAGCCCAAGTTTGGAAGCTGGGGTGGTCAAGGAGTTCCTCAACGTCTAAGGGCAGCAATGTGAGTAATTCTTTCGGCATATTGGCAGTCGCTGATGACGGCTAATTACTGAAGAGACGCTCGCTCTTTCAGTATTTAACCTTTCTCTGAGAATTATTTTTAAAAAAACCATTCGGGGCGGGTATCTACTCCTTTTTTGAGTGCTTTCACCCCTCGGTTGACGTAATTATACGCCACCTGCTGGCTTACCCCGAGTACGTCGGCCACCTCCGAGTAATCCAGTTCCAGATGATAGCGCAGGTGTAACGCTTCGCGCTGGCGCTCGGGAAGTTTATCGAGTTGTTGGCCTAGCCAATGGTTGCGCATCGCTTCTGTTTCCACCGCGAGCAGTGCTTCCTCCGGGCTGGCCGTTGGGCTATGTTCTACCGCTATAATGCGTTTACGGCGGGCCTCATCGATGATCCGATTACGGAGGCTGACCAGGAGAAACACCCAGGGATCCCGCACCGGTGGCACCCGGTCTCTGCGTTGCCAAATGGCAAGATATACCTCTTGTAAGGCATCCCGCACCGCTGGAGCATCTCGATTTATCCGGTGGCCGTAACGAAAGAGATGATCGTAGGTAAGGTCATACAAATCCCTAAAGACAACGGAGTCACCGTCGGCCAAATACCGTTGCCAGAGATGTTGTGCATGGCGCTTCGTGTCCACGGTGCCCTTTTATTACTAGCTCATAATACGCAAAGGTGGGGATAAGTGGTAATTGGTAGTTGGTAGTTGGTAGTTGGTAGCAGTTATTTTTCCAACCAATTACCAATTACTAACTACTTTTCCCTTGGGCGTGGCCGCAGGTGCAGAGTGAGTTGTTAGCAGCAAGAAAGAAGCAGCTATACCTCCTGGTAGCCCTCCGGTCGGAACCTGGGGGTGCAGACGCACAAGAAGACTAGGTCGTCACTCCCCGTATTCGTGATCCGCTGCCGGAGGCCGGGCGGAATGGTGACGGCGTCTCCTGGACCCACGTCCCAGGCCTCCTCCCCTACCTCCGCGTGTCCCTGGCCGGAGAGGAGGTAGTAGACTTCCCGGACGTCCACGGTATGCCAGCGCGTCGTCACCCCGGCTGGCACCCGCGCCCGCGCAATGGACAGTTCTGCGTGAACGGGTTGATTGATGATTTCGATGATGTAGCAACCTTCGGTGGTGTAGAATTCTTGTTCGGGGTTGGTGGAGTAGAGCATGAGGGATTAGGATGTTTAGAATGCGGTGGAATTATTAGGATGGTCTGGACCTCTCCCCAGCCCTCTCCAATCCGCTTCGCTGGAGAGGGAGCAGATTTAATAACCAGGCCTTTGACGGTGTCACCTTTCTTCTCTCCAGCGAAGCGGCTGGCAAGATAAAAAAAGCCCCTTGCCAATGGCAAGTGGGCTCGAACAGAGAAATACACTAGGGAAATTGGGAGCCGAGGCCGGCTCGTTCAGGGGATTATAGGCTGTAGGTGGTGGTCAAACAAAAGGTTTTGCAAGGTTTTAGCTGCTTGCAAAACAAAGATCGGGCGGGGAGTTAGGATGGGGTACTAACTTTAGTTAGCAACTCAGGTAACGAAGAAGGCGGAACTTTACATTAAAGGACGGATACATAGCTCCATTCTCATTTACTATGCCCCAAACCTAACCTATCTTGTGTTTAGACTGATATCCACCTAACTTTAGCGCGAACAATACGACAACGACTATGCCCAACAATGATCAAGTCCCAGCGGTAGAAAACCCTACGCTCGATGCGGACCGCCTGACGGAACTAGAAGGGATGGTTCCCTTAATCGATGACCCTAGTGATCCGTTGTTGACGGTTGGGTTTACGATAGACGGTGTCTTCGAAAAGATTTCTAACAGCTTGATTGACCCCGCGGTCTTGGGCTGGTTTTTTATGTTAAAAACCAAGGTGAAAAACCCGGAAACCGAAGAGATAGAATCGGTAGACGTTGCTAACATCGAAGGGATTCCCATCATGGAGCTACGTTTGGAAAACGGACTACTTTCCACAGCCAGCGTCAGTGCCAGAATTCGGCCAGCCATCGTCCGTCAGGAGAAAAACCCCGGCACCGGTGGTGCGAACGACAGTCACCAGCAAGCCATACTCAACACCAAGACGACCTTCAACTTCGTGCAATCGCTGCCAGTCACGGACCTGTCCTACCATACTGACTGGGCCGAAGCCGTCTTCCTTCGCCG
>JBCDGT010000404.1:0-4325 GCA_038750915.1 Bacteroidota bacterium | reverse complement strand
TTTCTTCTGGAGGTAAGCCAGGTGACGGCGGCGCTGACCTACGAGGCTCAACAGGGCCTTACGGCTGCTGTGGTCTTTGCGGTGGCGCTGCAGGTGATCACTCAACTGCTGAATGCGGTAGGTGAAAAGCGCGATTTGGCCCTCAGTAGAACCAGTGTTGGTGGCGGAGCCTGCGTACTCGGTGAAGATCTCTGCCTTCTTTTCTTTGGATAGATAAACTGCCATAATGGAAGCCTTTTAGGATCACGTGGATCGGGTAAAGCAAAATTTGCGGCTGCAAAGGTAAGCATTCTGCTAACAAGCTGCAAGTAATAACCACAGCGTAAAAAACCAACAACTAATCACCAATCACTAAATACCAATTCTCCTACATCCCGTCCTCCTTAAAGAACATATAGCCACCTTCAGTAGCGCCCCAAACTTGTTCTCCCTCAGCGTTAAAGCCGCGGTCCCACGACTGGATAAAGTCGTTGGTAATGGAGACACGACTAGTGGCATAGGACGCCCCACGTAAGGAGCTTTTACAGCTTTTCTTCTTCGTACTTCCCCGATACACTCCGTATTTATCTTTCTTAAGGTAAACGGCACAGCCTTTCCGTTCGATGAGGTCATCCGGGCCAATTACCTTAAGGCGGTCGGTGTCGGCATAGGCGCCAATGAAACGACCGGGTTCTGGTAGTTCATAAACGTGGCTGATCAGTCGTTTACCTCGTTGTTCGAGGCGGTAGACCCGCTGGCGGTAGGGTTTATCCGCGGCACTGGCTACGGCTTGTTCTACGTAGAGATAGTGGCCAGGCTGATCTTTCCAAATGGGTTGCATGTGGAGTAGGATATTGTAATAGGCATCATTACTCTCAGCCTGAGCCGAAGAATTGAAAGCACCCGACATGGCTACTTTCAGTTCATTCAAGGCCGCACTGGGCGCGGCCGCAGGTGCCGTGGTAGAGGTAGTAGAGCAAGCAAAAAGGCACAGCAAACAACAGCTGCAAAGCAAGCGAAGCATAGTGGGTAGGATTAGGGAGTAAAGATAACGGCTCCGTCATTGAACCATTGTGGGGGCGGAGCCACCACCGCCACCTGGTCTCCTTCTGGACTAGGGAAACGGAGTTCGTAAGCGTGCAGGCCGATGCAGTGAGGCTGCAGGATACTCTGGGAGCCGTATACAGCGTCGCCACAAATGGGCGCACCGGCGGTAGCGAGCTGTACTCGAATTTGGTGGAAGCGACCAGTGATCGGTTTTACTTCGTACAGGTAGCGCCCAGACTGCTTACGTAAAAGGCGATATGCCAACAAAGACTCCTTAGCCCCTGGAACGGGACGGGTGGATGCTATAGCCCTACGCCCAGAGTGGTTGCGAGCCAGGTAATGCTTAAGCTTACCCACTTCATTGGGTAAGGGATTGTCCGTTAGGGCCCAATAAGTCTTAGAGACTTTCTTCTCCGCAAAGGTAGTATTGAGCAAGCGCAGCGTGGACTTGTTACGGGCCAACAACAAAGCTCCACTCACCGGCCGGTCCAGCCGGTGGACAATGCCCACAAATGGCTCTTTGGTGCTCTTTGGTCTTTTCCACTGCACCTGCGCGCGCGCCTCAATGGTATCATAGTTGAAGTGCTTTTCAGTAGCGATACCAGCAGGCTTGTTGATCACGACCCAGCGAGGACCTTCCATGATGACGTCGAGGGGATTTGCCTCCATGCGCGAAAGATAAATGATGCCGCAAGTAAAAACACCCGTTCTACTCCGGTATTTCCCTTATTACGCTAGGCTCAGCAAGCGCGAGGTGCTTTTTTACTTAAATTGGAGACCGATCAGCAAGTGTTGTATGTCAGCTCAGTTCATCCCATTATTTAAGCTCCAGTTGCATCATGATTATTTCGCCGGGGGAAGCCCCCCACTAAAGGTTGTTCCTACGAGTACAACCCAAAGAATAATGCAGCAGAACGACATAAGGCTCGTTGAACGTGAGTTTGGGGCAGAAGCTTACTATCAGGATTCTCCTATGTCGGATGGCCATCTGTTGGATATTAAGGAAGCCGTTTTTTTAATCTTCCTCCTACGCCCGACGGACCCCCTATTTATGAATTATACTGATCTGCCCATCGTAGAGGCCGCTACAAATATTCAATATTTCTCCAATACAGTAGTGGGTAGTGACGCGCAGGCAACAAGCTTCGTAGCTGGTAACAATAGCAGCATTCCCATGCTCATTGATGAAGCATCGGGCGAAAAACTGGTTGATCAGGCTGAAGGCTGGCGTATTGGAGACATTGCCGTGATCTCAATTGCCATTGGAGAAACAGCAACGAACGGTTCGAGTATCCTCATCGATGGAGCGATACAAGCCGGAGATTTCACTATTCACTTCTCCGCCCGTAGAACAAAGTGGCGCTACCATATCATCGATAGAACTGGGTCAGGCTATCAGCATTTCCAGCTTCTGGAACACGGCACTCAGCAACCTGTACCTAGCGAAGATCAGGAAACCAAATTATTACCCAACGGTAGTGAAGCCATTGTGTTATCGCCAGTAGAGTTGATCCCACTGCGGGAACGTCCTCGACCACGCTTCCAACTTAGTACACAGCCTTTTCCTGGAAGCCACAATACGCCTTTAAGCATACCACTTCCGTCTGCGGATGCCAACCAGCTTAGTCAGAAATATCCTAGCGTTCAGGAGACGGTGAATGCTATTTATTACTCTGACCTATACGTATACCTGTAACTAATCATCGATATTTAAACTCAATAAAACATAAAAAAGCCGCAAAATTATGGCAGGAGAGAATCAAGATCCCCCGTGGCCCGTACCTAAATTCCACTTCAAGGCCACCTTTGGCGACAAGGGAGAAATCGCCTTCCAGGAAGTATCCGGCCTGGATACAGAATACGATGTTATCGAATACCGCATAGAGGAAGTGATGGATTTTTCCACCGTCAAAATGCCTGGGTTACACAAAGGATCCGACGTGACACTGAAGAAAGGAATGTTTAAGGACGACACCGCCCTTTACGATTACTTTACTGAGGTAAAAATGAATACTATTGCTCGGCAAACCGTCACCATCCAATTACTGGATGAGGAGCACCATCCGCTGTTCACGTGGACGCTCAAAAACGCCTTCCCTATGAAAATTTCCGGAACGGACCTTAATGCCCAAAACAGTGAAGTTGCCGTGGAGGAAATCGTGCTGGCCCACGAGGGCCTATTTTTTGAAGAAGCTTAACAACAACCCTATGGCCAATACGCAAAGTGGATACATACCCCCCGTTGGCTTCTATTTTTCCGTCCACATTCTCGAAGAAGGTGCCGGCCCTTCGAGTGCAACGGATGCTAGTTTTCAAGAAGTCTCGGGAATATCTGTAGCGATGGAAACAGAACAAATCGAAGAGGGTGGAGATAATCGGTTTACACATAGGATACCCGGGCGAACTAAATATGATAATCTAGTGCTCAAGCGTGGTTTACTGATTCGCTCCTCCGGTCTGGTAAAATGGTGCGAAAAAATGCTAAATGGAAACCTTAGCCAGCAAATAGTACCAAAAACCATAAAGGTTTCCTTACTGGACGCCAATACGGACGGTAAGGGGGCACTCATGACTTGGGTATTCGTAAGCGCGTATCCCGTAAAGTGGGAAATATCTTCTTTTGATGCCACTAAGGATGAACTGGTGGTGGATAGCATCACTTTCACCTACTCTTACTTTGATCGCCAAGAATCCCCCTCGGCAGCGCATTTCCCTACATCATAAAAGCACTGAAAAATCATGCCTACTTCTCCCCTCCATAAAGAAATGGATTATGTCTCTTTTGACATCCTACTAAAAGGCACTCCACTTAAGGGCATCTATGACATCCTATCAATTGAAAGCCTTCAGCAAATCAACTCGATACCCAGTGCGGTTTTCACAATACTCTTACCATTTGATCCTGGAGCAGCAGATATTTTTGCGGCAAGTGAAAGCAAGGATTTCATCCCGGGTACCGAGGTTGAAATAAAACTTGGCTACGAATCAAAAACCGATTCGATATTCAAAGGAGTAATTGTGCGGCATGGCATAAAATCCAAGGCTGGTGAAAGGCCGCAATTGATCCTATACTGTCAGGACAAGGCCGCCAAGATGGCCGTAAATAAGAAGATTCAAGCCTTTGAAGATAAAAGTGATGCGGATATTATCAAAAAGGTAATTAGTGATCATGGGCTAGATAAAGAAGTAGACTCCACCAACTTCAAGCACCAACAACAACTACAAACGGGGATTACCGACTGGGACTTCATCGCTACCCGCGCGAAAGTAAACGGCATGATCACTTACGCTGAAGCGGG
>JBCDGT010000403.1:0-4332 GCA_038750915.1 Bacteroidota bacterium | reverse complement strand
TACCGGACCATTTTCAACCTTTACGTTATTGAAGGCTACAGCCACCGAGAGATAGGAGAGCAACTACAAATTACCGAAAGTACAAGCCGCTCTAACCTGGTAAAAGCCCGGGGTAAATTGCAGAAAGTTTTAACCGCCCCCGGCCGCTAGTAATCCCAAATGAAACAAACCATTACTCAAATAGACGCACTGGTTCGCCAGAGACTGGGAGACCTCCCGGAGTCCCCGCCTTCCTCTAGCGGGTGGCAACGCCTCAGTGCTGCTCTTGATGCTGACCCGGACCACCAGTTGGCCACGGCCCTAGCCGGCCTTACTCCGGCGGCTACTGGTGCTGCCAGTGGTTGGGAAGCCCTGGAACGTAAACTCGACCCCCTCGCCTCGGCGGACGCCGCAGTGGCATCCGCTCTGGAAGGCTTACAACCTAGCGAAATCAAAGGCTGGGATGCTCTGGAGAAGAAACTTGATGAAGACACCGCCGCCGCCGTTGATGCAGTCGTTGTTGACCGTTTGGCACGTAATGCCGCAGGGGTGAGCTCCGGTTGGGCCGCCCTCGCTGCTCGCCTCGAGTTGATCGGGCAAAGAAGAGGCATGATTGCCGCTGGAAAAATCATGGAGTTCTCGTTGCTCTTGAGCCTGCTACTCCTCTTCGTACGTTTTGGCACGGTCCCACCAACCGCTGAGCCAATGGCTCCGATCGCCAAGCAGGAACCAATTGCCGTTGCTTCGAGCGCGCCAATTTTTGCGGCCTTACTCCCCACGCCTGCCGCGCAACCACTGGCTACCGCAAAGGTGGAGCCTTTAACGGAGGCTACTTCTCCCGTCGACAATACGGTACTGCCCGCCCAGTCACCGTCTTCCGAAAGAAGAAAGGACCTTGCATCCCCTCAGGCTCTAGCACCGATTGTTTCCGAACGGGAAACGGCTGAAATTGCCACTCCCGCAGTCGTACGGGCAGCGGAGAAGGAACTTACCGCCATAGTCTCCATTCCCGGGGATAATGGAAAAGTTGAACGCAGTACGATTTTACCTCATCCTGCCCTCTCGTTGCCGGCGCTTACTAAGGAAGTGCCGATGCGGTATCACGCGAATTTCTTCGTTTCTCCCTTCGACGTAAATCAGGTTATTACCCCCGCTACACAGATTGGAGACTTTGATATCAGCGGTGATAGCCGAATTACCCAAGGGTTTTCCGCGGGTGCCTTGTTCGATATCAGCCAGGGTAAAAACGCCCTCCAGATTGGTGCGATTTATTCTCGACGTTCCTACATACCTACGGCGCTGAAATGGTACCAGCAGGAAGAATACCCCATCATCGAACCAGTGAAGGGCTACAGCCGCTTCCGCTTTGAAACCATTAGCTTCCCCGTCAGCTTTAAGCGGACGATCGTTGATGCTCCCCGCTGGAAAATCGGGCTACGAGTCGGCATGACTATGAGCGTAATCGCCAAGTCTGATTTCATCATCCCTTCTCAAGATCAGCAAGATTTAGTTGAAGCCCTAAATGGCCGTCTTGACCGCCTCAACCAGGCACAATCCGGAGCAGGGGGAGCAGGTCGTTCTGCTAGCCCCTCGAAGTCGCGTAAGCTAACCAACCCTGAACCAGGATGGTTTGAAGGTGGGTCTATGTTAGAGAACGCTAGCTTCTACCTTGGTGGCGGAATTACCTTCGAGCGGGTAATTTCCCCCCGGTGGAGTATCTACGCCTCTCCGTCTTTCAGCAGGGCCGTATTCCTCAACCCAGAAGAAGGCCTGGGCCCCTACAACGATCGCATCCACCTGGGGAGCCTTCGCTTCGGTGGACGCTATTTGTTGAACAACAAATAAACACTTCGTGATCTTTCGCCTTATCGCCTTTTTTGCCCTGAGTTTGGTGGCACTTTCTGCCTGTGGTAGTGGCCCCGATGGAGCCATAGTGATGGACCGTCGCTTTTTCACTAATGAGCAAATGAGCGAGCAGGCCCAGGAACTCCGGGAAAATCAACCTGGAGAAATCCTTGATTATTACGAATGGCTGGATGGGGAAGAAATGGTGATGACCATCTTGACCCGAGAGCAGGATACGGAGACTAATTTCTCGGGCATTTTCCTACGACACTATCAACTCGGGCACCCCGAGCCTACCTTACGGTGGACCTACCAGGATACGCTCTCCTGTCTTCAGGAGAAAGCGGGCGCGGCCGCAGGTGCAGTGAAAGTGGTTAATCAATCTCCCCGTTTAGAACCGCGGGGTATCACGGAAAAGAACGCTTCCGAATTCTTGCTCTGCTACGAGCTGACCTGTGCGCAAGGAGCCGCCGTGGCTAAAAGTCTGGTCGTTATTGATAAGACTTCCGGGACTCCAGCCTTGCGACTCAATGGGAATCAAGATGGCATTCAGGAGGCCCGTGCTTTGGCGAACCTGCCTGAGGATACCATTTCATTCTTATTAGCTGCTTGGGATGGTCGGTGATTAGCGCCTATTTGAGGCTTGCAACAACGCCCTCCTCGAAGTGTTTAGAGGATGTTGGATCTGTTAGCGTCTGGCGAAAGAGCAACTTTTTGAAGACGAGCAAAAGTCCCAACACACTCCTCCTGCAGCATTACTCAGTTTAAGCTCCTCTAATGACCAGATTACTATTTTTATCGGGCTTCTTTTGTCTAGTTGTTACTACGCTCAGCGCTCAATACGCACCACAGGCCATCCATACCACGCCCGAAGAAACCAAGGCACTGGCTGCTACCATTACGGTGGAAGACCTTTCGCGCCACCTGCATATTCTGGCGGCTGATGATATGGAAGGCCGTGAAACGGGGCAACCTGGCCAAAAAAAGGCCGCTGCCTACTTGAAAGGGGAGATGGAGCGACTAGGCTTACCCACTATCGGTGAAGACAATGGTTATTTTCAGACCATCCTTTTCAGTCGCCAAAAATGGGCGGAGATCGATCTGAAATTGAACGGGGAATCCCTGCGTCACCTCTGGGAATATGCCAGTGCCCCTTCACAGAACAATCACCGGGAAAAAGTGAATATTAGTGAGCTTACCTTTTTGGGGTATGGTATCGACGATGTAGCTTACAGCGATTACACTACGGCAGGTGATCTGACGGGTAAGCACCTCCTCATCTTTGCCGGTGAGCCTCGTGATAAGTCAGGTAATTTCCGCATTAGCGGCTCTAAGGAAACTTCCTCTTGGACGGAATCCGATGAGCAAAAACTGCTAATTGCTAAGGAAAAGGGGGCGGCTACGGTCTTCATCATTGACCCTGATTTCAAAGCTAACGTTCCGGATATCCGTAAGGAAACCTTGGACGGTCGGATGAAAATGGCGGAGACCTCTGAAGCCGGCCGCCAAACGGCTAACGTGGTTTACCTGACGCCACAACTGAGTAAGAAAATCATGGGGAAGCTAGCCAAGAAAGTAATCAAGGCGCGCAAGAAACTGGAGAAATCCGGTAAGCTTAAGCCCGTGGTGGTGCCCGTGAACCTGGCGCTCACCCAGGAAAAATCCGTAAAAGAACTCATTGGGGAAAACGTGTTGGGCTTCGTAGAGGGGACCGACCCCGAGTTGAAAGATGAAGTTCTCGTCGTCAGTGCTCATTACGATCACATTGGTAAGCGCGGAGATTCCGTCTTTAACGGTGCCGATGATAATGGCTCCGGTACGAGTTCAGTACTGGAAGTAGCCGAAGCCTTCGTGAAGGCCAAAGAAATGGGTAAGGGGGCTCGCCGCAGTGTATTATTCCTATGGGTGAGCGGAGAAGAGAAAGGCTTATTGGGGTCGGAGTACTACGCTAGTCATCCCATTTTCCCGCTGGCGAACACTATCGCTGACATCAACGTAGACATGGTGGGCCGCATAGACGAAAAGCACGCTGATGATCCCTACTACATCTACGTAATCGGTAGCAATCGCCTCAGCACCGAGCTTCATGAAATCGGGGAACGCGTCAACAAAGAATACACCCAGCTGGAACTGGACTACACCTACAACGCCGAAGACGACCCTAATCGTTATTACTACCGTTCGGATCACTACAACTTCGCCGAAAAGGGCATCCCCAGCGTCTTCTTTTTCAACGGTACCCACGAAGACTACCACCAAGCCGGTGACACCGTGGATAAGATCCATTTTGAGAAAATGGAGCGTATCGCTCGCCTGGTCTTCCATAATGCTTGGCAATTGGCCAATCAGGATCGGCGGATTGTGGTGGATGTGAAGAAGTAGGTGGGGAAGTAATGGCTGTTTTGGAATAAGGTAAATATCCCTGCCCAATCCCTCTTCGGTCGTTATCCGGCCGGAGAGGATTTTTATGCCTCTATTCCTTTGATGGATGTCAAGATTGTATCTTAG
>JBCDGT010000402.1:0-4343 GCA_038750915.1 Bacteroidota bacterium | reverse complement strand
GACCAGTTGCTGTCAAGCAGGCTGCTCTCAATGTGAATAATTGAGTCATCCGCACGAATTGCACCCCCAAAATGTCTGCCGCCGTTGTTGCTAAACGTCACATCACGAACGAACAGCGTGCTGTCCGAGACGTTGATGCCGCCACCGCCGCCATAATCCATACTTACGCCCTTCCGGATGTCAGCAAAGCCCCAATTTTCACGGGCCCCGAAGCGGTAGCCATAATTGAAAGCCACATCTCCGTTATCCCATACCTTATCGGCTAGTCCGTCGCCGTTGATATCGAACCAACTGTGCTCGGTATGGTCGTTGTCTACCGAAAAGTTGACACTGATGGACCCTCCAGACTCCGAAGATTCGTTGGCCGACTGCGCCTTAGCTCCCTGGTTCTTGGTCTTAGTCTTCGCCTTCCGAGAACGGCGTCGGCTACCTTTCCCGGCCGCGTCACCAGAGTTGGTCGGGCTAGAGTCGACAAACTTACCGCCCGCCGTCCCGCCAATGGCGTGACTCTTGGCTACGTGGCTACCAAATCCGTGGGTGTAGGATTGGTTGCTCAAACCACCGTAAACAGTGGTGTACTGCGCCTTGGTAGGGGTAACAAGGTCGGGATAACGGTCTCCGTTTAGATCCATTACCTCTAGCAGGTTAGTGGTTGTGTTCCAGGCGGAGCTGCCAGCTAGGCTCGCGGGGCCAAAGCCCGCCCCGGCTGAAACTGCATTCATCTTGGCAATACTCGAGAGGGGTGGTGCCGAGGCACCGGTGCCTAAGTCGGGAGTTAGTAAGACGTCATCTTCTCCCAGGCGCGAACTTGACTGGTAGTCTCTCCCCACCAGGGTTAGATCGTCATATCCTCGCCAGTTGCCTTCTTTAGGGTCTGCTACCATTACGACAAAAGGCTCTTGAGTAGGGTCATCGGTGAGGTCTTCGAATTCCGAAAAATCCGGATCATCGGGGTCAATCTCAATGTCTTCCACGTCTTCTTCGTCGATGTCTGGGTCCTGAAGGCGGAGGTTACTTTCAATGATACCTAAGGCGGCTTGCCCGCCTTCGCCCCGGTAGACAAACTGCCCCCAACCGCGGTACTGCGGACCGAAGGTTAACTCGTCGGTCGTCCGTTTGCGGTAGATGCCTCGGGTTACGGGGAGGTTGGTGGTCGTATTGATCGGGCTGATCCTTAGGGTGCTATTACGTAGGGCGTTCTCCAGGCCGGCAGGACCGAAGAGCTCTACCCAAACGCTGTCACCGGGGCTTACGCCCACGGCCCCCGTCCAGTTCACGGCACCTGCGAGATCGCCAAAAACAACCGTGTCACAACGATGATAAGTAGTATCTGGCCCCTTGAAGGTTAAGGTGATGGGCTCCCGGACTAGGTTGAGGCCTAAACCGCCCCAGTTCATGGAGAAGTCGTAAGTAACGCTATCCACCGTCGGCCGCCAGATGCTGGCCTGGCGTAGCACTTTAGTTCGCATGGTGTAGTCGATGGCCGGACAGTAGCTGTAGAGGTCTTCGCCTTCGGGACTTACCACCGTTGTGCCATCATCAGCACTGCGATACACCAAACGGGGCGTCCAGGCTACGGCTGTCCAGTCGACCGAGCTATTGGAGCGCATCCTTAGCTGCATCTGCTGGTCTTCTGCTACCTGAAAATTGAGAAATTCGATGGGTAGGTCAGTAACTACACTATCCGGAGCAAACTGATTGGTACTAATCACGACGCCGGCACGGAGTAGTTCTAAGTAGAGGGTATCCGTCAGCTGTGGTTTGCTGAAAGAACCGACTAAATCCACGCGCCCAGCCAGTGGCATGGCTACCGTTTGACAGCTGGCAAGTAAGAAATCCTCACTGGCCTGGAAACGGTAAAGCGGGCGCCCGTTCACGTCTAGTTCATTCAGGTCTTCCCCCTGATAGGTGATCACTGGATCCCAACTGACACGATCGAAGGCCCCGTCAAAGACGGATTGTACCCGGAAGTAGATCCGCTGCCCGGCAGAAACTGGAATATCACTAAGGTTGGGGCTACGAAGTGCATAATCATTTGCCCCGATGTCAGCTACAAACACTTGAAGAGCTGGCGTGGCAAAGGCGGCTAGATTGCCAACTTCAATGGTTACGCGCACTCCATCCTCCCGGTTGTATTCGTCAATGCCTGGCTGGGCTACCAGTGCTACGTCACCATTGATGGAAATGGTACCATCGTAGGGCGCTTCCCAGCTGCGGACAACGTCGTGACGGGGGGTCATATCGATGAGTTCCTGCTGGTCGTCGGGGTCTACTTCGACTAGGTCATCGTCTGGTGCGGCACCGTCGACAATCGGGCTGGGAGTGTCCCCACTATTTAGGGTGAAAGTAGGATTGCCGTTGCCATCCAGGTGGTTGAAGTAGACCTTGCCTCGGTGGAGAATGTCGAGGAGATCGTCACCGTTGAAATCGTTGAAGTAAGTAGTGGTGGAGGTACGGGCAGTAGTGTTTTCGTAACCGGCAAAGAAGGGGGTGATGTTGGCTTCGAAGCCAAAGTTAACTTCGCTGGTGGAGGTGATACTGAAATCTCGGATGCCGTTAACTGGGCGTACGGGGCCGAAGCTCGTCTGCCCTTCCCCAAAACGATTTTTGCGCCATACGAGGTTGTTGTCTTGCTTGAATAATTTGTCCGGTAACAGGTCGCCGTTAATATCTACGAAGGCAAGGATGCCATTAGCCTCACTCGTTCCACCGCCGACGGTGCCGCCCACGGTCCAGTCTTTCGTTCCCGGCGAACCGATGGGCCCAACGGTCACTGCACTACCAACCTGCCCGCTGGTGGAGGCGGCACCCCCAAGGGCGGAAATTTCCCCGGTGAAACCCGGTATGGGGTTAAGGATGTTGGCCTCGATATTGTCATTGCCGGTATTCCAGATTTCCTCTGCTCCGAAGGCGGAGAAATTGCCGGAAGGCAACTCGTGGTACGCCAATTCGTGGGTCGCCAACTGGCTGCCATCGCTGCCAAATTCCGTTATTTTTTCTAGCAAAGACTGTCGGAAACCTCCCGTACGATAACCCAATTCGTAATGGCGCACCGCTTCACCTCGGTAGGTGATTTCAATCCGCCGAAGTAGGTCTGCGGTAACCATTTTGTAGCCACCGCTATAGTCGATCCGCACGTCGGGGCGGCGGGCTTCACCAAGTTGGCGGTCCCGCACGAAGCGGATTTCAAGAGGGCCTTCCGATCCTCCGAATCCATTGTAAGTGATCCTATCCGGGTAGCGGTTGGTGCCAGACTCGCCGGAGCTTTCGCGGCCATTGTCCCTTTGGGTGACGTAGTGATAATCGATACGGTTGCCGTAAACGTCGACACTGCGTACTAGGGCCCAATTACTGATGTTTCCCTCCAAGCTGCGGATGGTCGCGGTAGTCCGCAATCCTTCGGGGGTACCACCATAGTACTCTACCGTTCCGTTCGGGTAAGCAATTTCCCACCAGTAATTTTCCGGATTTCCTCCATGCCGGGTGATGCGTTGATAGCCAGTGCTGACCCGGGGGTGAAAAGTAACCTCAGCAGTGCGAGGACGACTGGGACCACGGTGGGCTACGGGCGCGAGCATAGCCCCATCCAGCAGGTAGGTTTCTGTTTCCGTAGCCGGGTGATAGCGTGGAACTCCCCAGCGGGTTTCTACCTCAATAGAAGGGAGGCCCATATCCCAACCCCGACCGAGCCAGCCGTGTAAGTGATCGGAAGAATAATTAATTGACAGCAAGGGCGCGTGACTCTTCCTGGCGGGTGGAAGCTTAAGCGGGTAGCTAAGACTAGCGGCACCGGAAGAATTGGCTGCTGGTGGTTCGATCAAGGCAATTCCATCGGCTGGGTTAGCTGCTGGAGGCGCGTCAGTTGGAGTAACGGCTTGGTAATTTGGCGATGGGGCAATGGGCGCTTGGCCGTAAAGCCTACCGAAAGCTAACAAGACAACAATGACCAAACAGATGGTAAGAAAACTGCTAGACGTTTTTTGCGAGAACTTCTCTCCAGCGTAGCGATTTGGAGAGACCGAGAGAGGGAGAGAGCAAAAATGTCGGTTAAGATATGGGATGAATTTCATGACAAAAGGGATTACGAACGATCAAGCGAGGTTACTGAACGACTACTTTTATCGTCTGAGTGGGTACTTTTTCCTGGAGCGTAGCAAAACTTGGGCGGGGCCGCAGGTGCAAAGTGTAGGTGCCAGGAGCTGGGAAGGATATGTCCGTTAGGTGGTGGGTAGAAGCGGGCAAACGCCGCTCTTCCAGTAGTCGACCAGTCAAGTCATGAATCTTTAGCTGCAAGGGGCGCTCTTCGGTGAGTTGTACCCGCACCTGGCCAGGGTAACCGGCTG
>JBCDGT010000401.1:0-4352 GCA_038750915.1 Bacteroidota bacterium | reverse complement strand
ATTTTTAACTGTCAACCTATTTTAGGACGAGTCTCAAATCGAATTAACTAAACATTTTCCTATCTTATTCCAACACACTAACTCCTACCCACTACCTACCAACCCCTGAAATGTCCGCCGTTCCTACTCCACCCAATTGGCAGACCCTCGTCAGCAGCATTAGCGACGGGGAAGCTGTGCTGGTACTGGGCCCGAATGCGATCCCATATTACCAAGGTGCAGAGGAAAGTTTCTTCAGCAAGTTGTCGCGCACGCAGGTGCTGAGAGAGGTACAAGACCCTAGTAAGGGCTATCCGCTACGGTTCAATAGTCTCTTCTATCCAATTCCGGGCAGCAGACACTCGGATAAATATGCTGATATCTCCGTAACTACCGTCCTGATGGCCAAAAAAAGGTTCGTCCGCCCCGCCGGAAAGCACACCAGCTAATTGCCAAACACCATCTCGCTGCACGAATAGTGGTCCACCACTATCTCCCTCTACGGTGGTTCCTTCAAGGTCCAAAGCACCAGCGGAACTGTCCCCTCCGCCTAAGGTACTTTCATCTGGATTTACTTCATCGTCTCCCAATACATTTATAATTTGCCCTGGATCATCGAAGTCAAAAGCTAACAAGCCTCCTGGATAATTAACTCCTCCAGACTGTGTTGACAAGCCGCTCACTTTACGATCCAAAAGGTTGTTAATAGCGTGCTTTCGGGACAATAAATCACGATCTTGGCCGGGTTGCTCGGAGTAATCTCCGAAACCACAGAACCAGACAGAACTGCCTATTGCTTCATCCGTAATGGTGTAAATTGGGGCGGGTGTGACGCCGCTTACGGAAGTTGAAAGGCGGAGTAGGCAAAGATCATTACCGTCTGCATATTCTTGATCGCCTTGGAGCCAGGTGGGATGAAGTACCATTTCCGCCACCGTGAGGGTAGCCGTTGGGTTATTAGGGTCATTACCCAATAAAACGCGGATACCCGACACCGGAGCCGGAGCGTTATCTTCCTCTGCGGTATAAAAATTATGCCCTGCAGTGAGCACCCAATTATCGGCAATTAGTGTTCCCGTTGCGATAAATTCGAAATCATCGGAGCCATCCGCGCTATATTCAAGGGCAACTACGGGGTTAAAATCCGGTAAGGCAACATCATTCATACTGGCACTAGCCTCATAAGCAGCAAGAGTTCGATCGTGGCGAATACCAAACGTAAGTGGTGCATCTGGCAGGTCCTGATCATCTTCTAAGGTACACCCGGAAATGAGTAAGATTCCAATTAGGTAGTAAAGTGAGGTGGCTTGACGGATCATATCGTTGGCAATCATCTAGTAAAATTGGCCGCTTAAACGATCATTTCTAGATCGAGATTGCCCGGTAGTGTATCAGACTCAGTTGCTCCACTAAAACTCCTTTTTTGTCACCCAATTTAAACAAGCTTACGGTGCCAATAATTTACCTCAGCAAGGTGATCCTGGGGTTTTACCCCTCCCCTTGCTCTTCGCTGAGCGAACTTTTTTTGGCACCTGCGGCCGCGCCTAAAAAGAAGGGAGTAATGAATACCAATCTTATTGACGGGACGCAGTGAGCATACCGCCCGTCATTCCTTGGCTAATTCGATTAAGCCTCGCTTTTTTAACTAAAAAAGCAATCTACAATTTTACGAACCTGGCTACCTGAAGTTTACTGTTGCTTTCGATTCTCAGAATGTAGTGCCCTGATTTAAGCTCACTTACGTCCAGCGTTCCTGTGCCGCGGAGTGCCCTGCGGAAAACTTCCCTACCTGACAGATCATATACGGTGACGGCATCAAAGTTATCCGTAGTTTGTAAGTTCAGGATAGAGGTTACGGGGTTAGGAAAGAGTTGTACCATATCGTCAGCAGTTACATTATCCGCTGAAACCGGATCGCGCTCTCCTTCACCGAATATTCTAAGCTCAGTTAAGCTAGACCAGGGTCCGGTGTACACAGCTGCCCCCATAACGGTTATTCTCACGAACCTGGCGACGATACTATCGACGCTGTTTATTATCGGGGTAGTTGCCGTGCCTGGAGAAGTATTGTTCGACCTGTCAACAATAGTTGTAAATGGTCCGTCCTCGGTAAGTGATCCTTCCAAAATGAATTGGTAAGCCCTGTCTTGGTAACAGGTAACTTCAGTCTGCGTTATCGTGATGTCCCCATTCAGATCAACGGTTGCTGACTGCGGAAAACCCTGCACGGACCATCTTGTATTCGTGTTATCGTCCGTGAGGTTGGCGACAACATTGCTTCCATCGGGCGTTCCCGTCCCCGTAGTTGGTTGGAATGACGCCCAGTTTAATCTGGAGGATGGAGCCAGAACACTCATGATAACGGTATCGGTCAAATCTCCCTCCTCGGTAGTAACCGTAATCATCACGTCGCCTTCCGAAACTCCGGCAACCAGGCCAGTCGAATTCACTGTCGCAATGCCTGGATCACTAGACGAAAAGATTATGTTCTGATTATTAGCATCAGCAGGACTTACTGTTGCCTCCAGTTGAATCGTAGCGCCAATCGCAATTGGTCCTACCTCGTCCAGCTCTACTCCGGTTATTTCAATGGGAATGCCCACCGTAATCTGCGTACTCAGAGAGGTCTTAGCTCTACCTTCATTATCGACGGCCGTTGCGGTCAATAGGTAGTTACCCTCTGCGACGTCAGTCCATTCGAAAGAATAGGGGGCAATAGAGTCTACGCCTAGTAAGTTACTGACGCCTTCAAAAAACTCAACTTTGTTTACTGTTCCATCGGAGTCTTCCGCATCAACAGTAATGGTGATATCACTACCTGGTAAGAAGTTGTCGGCGTTTGCCGGTGCAGTAATGCTAACGGAAGGAGCATAATTCTGAGGAGTACCATCACCTTCAAATAGCTCGTCAAAATGAGCGGTTGCTTCACCATCGTCCTGGAGGTATACACCGGCTTTCCAGTAACTGGGCCAGGTCCAGAAAGCAACGTCTGTGTTTACTTTTTCTTCACCTTCAAAATCAATGATCATGCTACCGTCTACTAAGCGTATATCACAATTGAAGTATCCGCCTGGGTCTTCTCCCAGGTCAACGTGCGTAGTGGCAACTCCTACGGCATCCGTTTTGATCGCTGCCCAGATGTGATTAGTTGGTACCCGGCCATTGTGTTTGTAAATCCGTAGTAACGGCTTGTTAGGTCCGGAGCCTGCGTTGGCATCGTCGTGAATTTGCATCACAGTTACCTGCTCACAAGTTTGCTCCACGATATCGATTCTTCCGTGTAAGGATCTGTCAGCCTGGGTGAGGTCCCAATTGGTTTCGTAACGTAGCTCCGTCCTGCGGCTATCACCAGTTTGATTGAACTGTATTTTATCACCATCGACGACGTAAAACCAGTCTGGATGGGCATAGCCGGTAAGTGCATCTTGGGCGCGTAGCGTTGAGCTGGTAGGTGCTTGAAGCTTACACTCTCCAAGAAAGGGTTGAAACCGGGGAATGTCAGAAGGAAAGACGTAAGCAGTCGGTGGGGCAGGAGCCGAGTGGGTAACGTCTAATGCGAAGAAAGATACTTGGGCATATTCACCCGGGTTTCCTGCATTGTTCTGGTTGTAGTTTCCGGCTTTGAAGTACATCCAGTCGTCGGCAAAGCCGCTATCGGTCATGTCCACTTCTTTAACGACATCATCTTTGCCTTCCCGCATAATAGTTACCGTCAGTAAATTGCCAACTACTTTAATCTCGTAGCTAAATTTCTCACCAAGGGCAATTCCATCCTCTGGATCGGGCGCGCCGTCATTTCTGCTACCGATCATTTCGTACCATTGCTCAGGCCCGGTAGTCGGTTCGTGGGCGAAGTAAATAGCGCCCTTAGTGTTTCCCGGTAACTTACGGTAATACAATCTGCAAGGCTCATCATCGGAGGCGTGTATTTGCCCGACGATCGTCCGACCTACCTTGAAACTCGCATCAGAAGTCTCTGATACGTGATCCACAGCTAAGGTAGCAGTCATGACACCATCTACTCCTCCAGCGGCTTCTTGATTGGCCATGGTAGAGGAAGAAAAGACCCAGTTGTTTTTATTAATCCCCCGGGTGCCTATGCTACTATCCCCCCGACGAATCATCTCCCTTAGTTCGTTTCTGGGGTAGGAGCTACCGCCCGTCCGACCATCATTGGGACACCAAAATACCATCGCTCCAGTGACTGGGTCAGTGTAGAACTCTCCGGCGATTTCAGTACCACTCGTTAGTGCGTCTTCATCTAGTTCTTGTTGATTCGGACGGGTAAGTTTCCAGTACGAAAGGTCAAAGTTTTCACTTGGCGGAAGGTTTGGGTCTAAATCTTGCGCACTTATAAGACCAGTGGATAGCGT
>JBCDGT010000400.1:0-4360 GCA_038750915.1 Bacteroidota bacterium | reverse complement strand
GCCGCCGCCACCTGCCCCGGCAGTTCCGCCCCCTTCGTTTATAGCTTGGAAAATCGAGGCTTCTCGCGCAACAATGTATTTGTCGGATTACCCGCCGAGGAGTACAGCGTCTTTGTCCGCGACAGTGCTGGCTGTCAAATAAGTACTAACGTCATCGTAAACGACGGGCCGGTCTTCGGTATCGACCTGGGTCCAGACTCTACCATCATTTTTGGTGACAGTATCCTCCTAAGCCCAATGGTGCAAGGAGGAGTAGGCACCTTGCTCTATGACTGGACGGGGTCTTATGGCGGTACCTTAAGTTGTGTAGATTGCCCTACCCCGATGGCCAGACCAGAGTACGAAATTGATTACTCGCTACGTCTCTTGGATGAGAACGGTTGTGTAGCCGAGGATCGTTTAAGAATTAGTGTCCGTAAGATTCGGGAAGTAGCCGTTCCTTCCGGCTTTAGTCCGAACGACGATAATCGTAACGATCGCTTGCTGGTTCATGGCCGCCCGGGCACCCAGGTGTTAAGCTTCTCGATTTTCGATCGTTGGGGCAACGTACTCTTCGAAGACGCCAATTTCGACGTCAATGACCCAAACCGAGGCTGGGATGGTACCCACCAAGGACAACCCGTCAATGCGGGGGTATACATATATCGCCTACTCATCCGCTATGACGACGATTCCGAGGAGACCTTGGCGGGAGAAACTTCTTTAATTCGCTAGGGCATGTTTTCCCGTTCATTCCTTCCTTTTATGCTTCAATTAGATACCCCAGTGAAACATTTTGGCCCTTGTCTACTCCTTTTCTCCTGCTTTCTGCTCCTCCCTTTTTGGGCGCGTACGCAGGATGCCAGGTTCGCTAACATCGCCGCTGCTCCGCAGCTTACTAATCCAGCTATGACGGGGATGATGAACGGTGGCATGCGGTTTACGGCAAATTTCCGGGAACTCTACTCCGGGCTGCTGGGCTCCAATGGCTATCGAAGTATTGGCGCTGGCTTGGAGTTTCGGCGGCAAGCTGGTAACGGCAACTATTTCGGATTCGGGGGGCAACTACAAAGAGACAAAGCCGGAGAAAGCGACTTTACTAGGATACAGGGCTTGCTCGGTTTTAGTTACCAGCAGCAAATTGGTGGTTCTCGACGTGGCGGCAGTGGGCAGTTTCTTTCTGGTGGGGCCCAAATCGGTTTCGGGCAACGGGGGTACGACCTTAACAAGCTCTGGTTCTCTAACCAATACTTTGTTGATAATACTACTCGAGAAGCCTACCTTGACCGGACCACGCCCACCGGGGAACCTTTTTCCGGCCAAGGCGCCGGGAATTACCTCGACGTAAATGCCGGCATTGGCTGGTTCGGCACCCTCGGGGAGCGCATGGGGGCCTACTTCGGGGTGGCCGCCTACCATCTGAATGCCCCCGATGTGTCTCCATTACCAGGCTTTGTCGATGAACTTGACCAGCGCTTTGTTATCCATGGCGGTGGCGAAGTTCCCATCGGGCGTGGTGACATGAGCCTACTACCAGCAGTACGCTTCATGACCCAAGGCCCCGCCTACGAGGCACTTTTCGGTGCCAACCTGCGGTATACTGAACGCCGCTGGCGAGAAGTAGCCCTTCGGGCAGGTCTGTGGGGACAAATGAGTAACCAGACCGGTGACAGCCCCGGCTTCAACGCCTGGGTGATTTCCGTCGGATTGGAAACTGAGCGAGTCCAATTCGGTGTGAGTTACGACATCACCGTAGGCAACATCAACACCATCACGAACGGCCGTGGTGGTTGGGAACTTAGCATGATTTACGTCCAACCCGCTAACTACCGTGACCGAGTAATCTGTCCTAAATTCTAACGGTGGACCACTTACAACGTATTTCCCAGGTCTTGGGTAGCCATGCAGCTTACGGGATGCCAAGTACAACTCTAATAAACAAGTCTCCAAGTTTGGGAGTGCATGGATAAATAGCCACCTACTTAGACCAGTTTTCAGTGCCCTACCTTCATTCATCCCCAAAAAACTGGCCTTAATAACAACTATGGGCTAAGCTTAACAGCTGATTCATATCTTAACATTCGATCATTATCTAATATAGATCAAATCGGTATATTTGCAGAACACTTGAACTAACACACCGGGGAGACGACCTGCACTCATGCCTTGCGTTCTCTTATCTTGACTATTTTGCTTTTTCTACGTCTTACGTGCAATACCCCTGGACTAATCCCACGACATGAATTATTTGCTCAGCGGCCTTTTGCTGATTTGCGGCAGCCTTAGCCTTCAGGCGCAGGCTTTCAGGCTTACCGCGACCGAAAAGCCCCAGCAACACACCTTCGAGCTTGATGCATCTGGCGAGATAAACCTAACTATTGACGGTTTCTCCTACGGGGAAGGCTACCTCATTCACATTGCCGGCAACCGCTTCGAGCGTCAGTTTGAATTCGATAATCTTCCAGCGGGCACCAAATTGGGCCACCCCGACTATCTTCAGGGAGTTGCGGAAGCACCCTCCATTGCTATTTGTATCGGGGAACATTTAGGTAAGTCAGGTGCTCTGCAACTGATCATCAGCAAGGAAGACCCTCCAGCAGGAATGGCGAAGATGAATACCGTGATGACGACGCCTTCGACCAATCTTGATTCCCTTTTGGAAATCCTCTTTCGAGATGAAAGCTGTTTTGACAAATTTCCGGTCCAATTGGTTGGAGGTAACTCAGCAAACGGGTTCCGGAGGACGGGCTCTTTTACCAATGGGCAAGATTTCTTTGACATGGAAGAAGGCCTAATCCTAACAACGGGTTTTGTTTCGCTGGCACCAGGGCCCAATTCGGTAGTGCCGGCAAACGGGATTTTTCCTGGGGAAGCTTTTTTTGATCAAGATGCCATTGACTTAGCAGGACCCGACCCCCAAGATATTGCCATTATTGAATTTGACTTTATCCCTACTACCGATAGCCTGAGATTCAATTACGTTTTCTTTTCCGAGGAGTACTGTGAGTTTACCCAGACAACTTTTGGAAACGATGCCTTTGGGTTTTTCCTTTCTGGCCCCGGAGTGCCGGGTGGAAAGCAAAATATTGCCCGCTTGCCCAATGGAGATATCGTATCGACCAGAACAGTTAATGACATCTTCTTTCCGGAGCTCTTTGTCGACAACACCTTCCCGAGTCCCTTTGGGCAATGTAATACCGGATTGCCGGTGCCGCCAGAGCGTTTGGCGGGGGTAAACTATAATGGCTGGACCACCAAACTTACGGCAAGAGCAGAAGTCATTCCTTGTGAGCGGTATACTATGAAATTAGTTGTTGCTGACGGTTCCGGAGATAACTTCAATGATAGTGGTGTCCTCCTAGAAGCGGGCTCCTTTATCGCTGGCCTTATCGCCGATCCCGAACCATCCGTGCAGGGTATAGCAGGTAATCTCACCTCTGTCGAAGGTTGCGACACCGCCACCATCACCTTTAACCGCCTCTTTTTTGACTCGCTCGACCTGCTTAACCCATTAGAGGTTAACTACAACCTTATTGGTGGTGCCATCAACCCGGCCAATGCTGCCAATGACTTCGAGCTTCCTCCTGGCCCCTTCATCATTCCTGCCGGAGACACTTCTGGGGTGTTGAAAATCCCGATTACGGGAGACATTAACGATACCGAAGGCCTTGAGTCCTTTATCATCCGCTACGATGGCACGTGTAACTGTGACGTTAACCGCGATACGTTCTACATTCAGGATGCGATCAACCTTCAGGTAGATCTTGGGAACGATACTTTGCAATTATGCGCTGGGCAAACAACCATCATCGAAGCAGCCACCACGGGGGGCAATAACCAGTACACCTACGTCTGGCCCGATGGACAGGATACCAGTCGCATCACCTACGTGCCCGACGGCCGGGACACCCTGATTGTTGTCGACGTAATGGATGCCTGTGGTCTGCGTGGACAGGACTCCATCCAAATCATTGCACCTGCGCTCGCCGCCGCCACTGCTGGAGACTTCTCCCTGTGTACCAATACCGAAGTACAAATTCCCATTGACGTGGAAGGCACCGATCGGTATACCGTTGTGTTGGAAATCGACAGCGGGACGATGGTATTCCAAGACACTGTCGTGATTACTCAGGATACTAACATCACCTTTGATTATGCCGCGACCATCTCTATCCTGTCCGTTACCGACGTAGCGGGCTGTGGCGGAGCGACCTCCGGATTAGCCACGATCATCACCGGAGACATCGAAGTAGCTGAAACCCTCGTCGACCCTGACTGTGAACAACCCAACGGATCGATTACGCTAGCTGTAAATGGGGGAAACAATAACTTCAGCTACGCCTGGGCCGATGACGGTAGTGTCACTACCCCAAATCGAACG
>JBCDGT010000399.1:0-4365 GCA_038750915.1 Bacteroidota bacterium | reverse complement strand
GTAAGAGGAGAAGACCGATGATTAGGGCTTGTACTCTCATAGTGGCTAATTTGTGGCAGTTCATTAACGTAATGTAAGAGCTGATCGGAGGATCCGTAGTTTGGTCTTCTCTCTCGGCTTACTTCTGGCCCCCTAACTAACCCAGAAGATACGTCCAGAAGAGAGGGAAGATGTTTTAGAATAATTCTCAGTAAATTTTGGCGCTATTGAAACGGAATATCGTTGAATTTTCTAAGAATTATCCTTACAGTGAGTCATCCCTCTCCTCCGGAGAAGGACCGAGGGAGAGGTCATCCCGCCGCCTCTTCTTTCTCCGCTTCCGCCTGTAATACCAGCTCGCGTTTGATCATGTGGTAGGTTTCTTCCTGGCTACGGATCCGCAAATCACTTCCTCCCCGAAAGTAAGCGTTTGACTGCTGGTCACTCAGCAGACGTGCTTTGGTGTTGTCCTCCAGCTGCACCTTCATGAAAGCGATCACCTTTTCTTTGATGGCGGGATCGTAAATGGGGAAAGTGGTTTCGATCCGGTGGCTGAGGTTGCGGGTCATAAAGTCCGCTGAACTGAAGTAGACCTTTTCTTCGCCAGCGTGGTGAAAGTGGAAAACTCGGGCGTGCTCCAGGTAGCGATCGACAATACTGATGCCATGGATATTATTACTTACTCCTTTGACGCCGGGCACCAGGCAGCAGATGCCACGGATGATCAGATCGATCTTTACGCCGGCCGCACTGGCGGCGTAGAGTAAGTCGATCATCTCCGGGTCCTGTAAGCTGTTCATCTTGAGCAGCATCCTGGCTGGCCGACCAGCTTTAGCTTCCTTGATCTCAAACTTAATGAGCTTCTCAAGGCCAGTGCGTAGGTTAAATTGCCCCACCAGCAAGTGTTCGAAGGGCTGTTCGGGCTCCTGCACGTTTTCCAGGAAACTGAAGACCCGGCTGACTTCACTCGTCAGCCGGTCATCGGCGGTAAAGACCCCAAAATCGCTGTATATTTTGGCAGTGTCTTCGTGGAAGTTACCGGTGGCCAAGTAATTGTAAATCCGCTCCTTGCCGTCTTCCATGCGGCGCACTAAAGCTAGCTTAGAGTGTACCTTTACTCCGGGGAAGCTATAGTTAACGTGTACCCCGGCCTGTTCGAGTTTTTCGCCCCAGCGCAGGTTGGCTTCTTCGTCGAAGCGCGCTTTCACTTCGATGAAAACACTTACCTGTTTGCCCAGGGCTACGGCCCGCATCAAGGCTTTCATGATCCGGGATTTTCTGGCCACCCGGTACTGCACGATCTTAATGTGGGTTACCTCCGGGTCTTCGGCCGCTTCTTCAAAAAAGCGTACCACCGATTCGTAACTGTGGTATGGCACGTGCAAAAGGTGGTCCTTTTCCCGAATCGCCCCCCAGAAATCATTGGTTTCCTCGAGGGGAGGGTAAGCCAGTGGCGGCTGGGGTGGATTCTTAAGCTTCGACATCCCGAAAGACGGAAATTTAAAGAAGTCGAAGTTGTTGTGGTAGCGCCCTTCGGCCAGAATGTCCAGCTTCTCCAACTCAAAGGTTTCTTCCAGATAGGAGCGAAGTCCGTCGGTCATAGTACGGTCGTACACAAAACGACTGGCCGGGCCGATGTGGCGTCGGTTTAGGCTGCGTTTGATTTTAGCTAAGAGGTCACCACTAAACTCGTCGTCGATGTAGAGCTCCGCGTCCCGCGTTAGCTTGATGCTGTAGGTGTCGATGATCGTGTAGCCGGGGAACATCCAGGAGACCGAGTGTCGCACGATATCGTCGAGCATAATCAGGTTGTACTCTCCATCTTTACGGGGCAGTTCGATAAAACGCGGGAGGTGGTCACTGGGAATCTTCACGATCGCGGAAGCCTTTTTGCCGGTTTCCTTGTCTTCCATCAGGATGGCCAAGTACAGCTGTGCGTTATTCAGAAACGGCCGCACCTTATCTTTTACCAGCAACACCGGCTGCACGTAGGGAAGCATGTATTCCCGGAAGTAAGCCTCAACGAATTCTAGTTCTTCCTCGTTCAGGTCCAACCGCCGCTTCATCCGGATACCGTGCTTGGCGAGCTGGGGAATGATCTTATGCTCAAAAATGCGACTGAATTCTTCCTGCTGACGGTTGACGATGCGCTGGATATTACGTACCGTTTGCTTAGGAGTAATGTCTAACTCCTTCTTGGTTTTCTTGCCCACCCGTAGCAGGTTACGGTGGTTCGCCATGCGTACGCGGAAGAATTCATCGAGGTTTGAGCTGTAAATAGCGAGGAACTTCAAGCGCTCGAACAAGGGCAAGCTCTCGTCTTTCGCTTCTTGCAGCACGCGATGGTTGAAGGAGAGCCAACTAATGTCGCGAAGAATGATGGGCTTGTCTTGCATAGTTAAGAGAAAATAGGAGGTAGTAAATAGAGGGTACGACCGATTCCGCTACCCGATCAAGGCGGCCAGACACATAATTTCAGGAAGGCGGCGTAACCGATTTCCTAAAATTTGGCTCCGAACGCTCGTGGCGGTAAATCTATCACTTCTATCAAACTATCAATCTGATTCGGGCGCGGCCGCGGGTGCAAGGTACGGTGAAGAAGCAAAGTGAATAATGACCTATCTCATTAAGTTTGCTACTCTTTTAGACGCACTCCGTGCTTTTAGGCGGCCTACGGCCTGCTTAGACGCTGACGCTTTTAGACGCACTCCCTGCTTTTCGTAAGACTGAGGGTAGTTGGTGGCACGCTAAATACTATTCCCTAAAAGGCCGTAGGCTGTCTAAAAGCACAGCGTTACAGTGCTAAATCAATTTGAATCGTCCGCGTAGCCCAGCCGTAGGGGCTTTCCTGCGCCTATTATCGGGTTGAATTATTGATGCTCCCATACTTCGTGGATGTGGTAGCCCTGCTAGAGCATAGTCAGCTACGGCGGTTTCAAGGGGCGCGGCGTGGGTGCTTACAAGAACCTTAAACCATATAGTATCGTGAGGCCAGCCGTCCGTCAGTAAGTAATCCGCTGGGCTAACCCTTAGGTGGTCGGGCTGCCCACTTTCGGGGTAGATGGCTAGGGCTTGGTTTTCCAATAGCACCACGGGTGGACCCAGTAGGTCGGTTCCGCAGTAGAAGTCTACCTCCATTGTCAATAGGCTTACGTGAAGTGGTCGTTCCAAGCGGTTGGTTAGGCGAATCACCAGCTCTATTTCAGGAGCGCTATTGATTCCTCTCCGGTAGGCCAACTGGTGGTGATTACTACCGCCGGGTAATGGATGCTCTTTACCAGCGGCCAGCCAGGCATCGACGTGGCCGACAGTGGAGCAGCCATTCAGGAATACGAGTTGCGGCGCACTCCGTTCTTTGCGGAAGAAATCAAGAAGTTGATCGGTGAGGGCTACTTGTCCACTCAGGTCAAGGCCACCGGCTACCGCATGGCCGGCATAATGGAAAAGCTGGGTGCGTGCTGCCCAACCACCAAGGATATCATTTATGGCCTGGCTGTGTTTTAAAGGGAGCAATGACGAGCTTAAGGTCATCTCGCTGGTTGCGTCTGGCGAGATGATCATTAAGGTCGCTAAGTTCCTCGGTGGCGGCGGGGATGTTATCTACTCCCCCTAAGCTTAACAAGACTACCGGACTAGGCAAATGGTGGGGTTTTATTCGCGGATAAACATACAAGATTTTCCGCTTTGGCTGGTTGTACTTCCTAGGATGCTGTACGAAATACCTACTTTGCATTGTCACTACCTAATCCAAGTTGAATACACGCAAAAAAAATGTTGGACTTCCACCGGGTGCCGTTGTTTTCACCGGTCAGCAAAAGGTGGAACAGGCCAGAATCCACTATTTGCAGTATGCCAGTGATTCTTGCCTGGAGGAGGAGTTGGATGTTGAGAAAAGGCAAACCTTTCCCGCATCCCCCGTAGATATGGTCGACTGGTATGACGTCCGTGGCTTACACGATGATGCCTTAATTGAACGAATTGGTAAAACCTACGAAATCCACCCATTGGTACTGGAGGACATTCCCGACGTAAACCAGCGTCCGAAGTTCGAAGAGCATACTGGAGGAATTTTCGTTACGATTAAGGCGCTGTCTTTTGATCAGGAATCAGAGCGGGTTCAGCAGGAACACGTAGCGGTCTATTGCAAGGCGGGCCTGGTAATTTCCTTTCAAGAAACGAACAGCGACTTATTTGCGGAAGTTCGTCGTCGAATTAACGAAGGCTACGGCCGCATCCGCCGTAAGCGGGGAGACTACCTCGCTTATGCTCTCTTAGATGCCATCACGGACAACTATTTTTTAGTCCTCGAAGCTGTGGAGGATCGGATTGAAGAGTTGGAGGAAAAGTTGCTCGATGAGCCGGAAGCAAATGATAAAACTCGCATCC
>JBCDGT010000398.1:0-4392 GCA_038750915.1 Bacteroidota bacterium | reverse complement strand
ATGGCTCGGATAGCATCCGGTTGAACGCGGAGCCGACGGCCAAACTGGATTACCGCGACTGTGTCTTCTACGACGGCGACGTAAAATTCACCGGCGACTACGTTGCGGAAATACCTACATTTGAAATGGCAGGTGTAGAACTCAAAGGCCTTAAATCAGTCAGTTGCGTTCCAGTTATTCTTGACCTTGATGGCTACCTACTTTATAACAAATACAGTTTGATGGGCTCCATTACCACTTCCACTGGTGAATTTGGTGGGGTGGAGACTACGCATACGAGTATCTTTTTGTTGAAGGAAGAGAATGAGTAGGGAATTACTTTACTAGCCCCCCAGTTAACCGCAATAGTTCTACCTCCGCTTCGCGGACGCCAAATTCTTGCACTACAACGCGGGTTTTAGCGGCGGAAAGGTTAAGCTGAGCAGCTCTTAGCACGGTGGCATTTACCTGCCCAAGACCATAATCTGTTTTGGTCTTAGCAAAATTCAGTTCAAAAGTTGGCAAGTTCGCTCGTTCAAAGGTGAGCTGTGTGCGGGCATTCTCGTAGCGGGCAGGTGCCTGGCGTAGGAGGGTTAATAACTGGAATTCCGTTGCGTTTACTTCTGCCGTTCGCTGATTGATCGCGATAGTGGCGTTTTGTTTACGCAGTTTCCGTGCGCCGCCGTCATAAAGGGCGTAGCTCACGCGGACACCGGCTTCGGTGCCTAAATTGCGGTTTTCTAGTAAGAAGTTCGCGTTATCAGTTTGGTTGAAGTAGCTGGCGTTAGCGTATAGTTGCACGTTGGGTTTCCATGCGGCACTGGCGAGTTGCAAATCCTGTTCACTCTGCTTAATCCGCTGGCGGGCAAGACTGAGGTCTTCATTATTGGCTAACAATTGTGCTTTCAACTCCGCAAAGGGAAGGGGGCGCGGCCGCAGGATGCTGGGAATGGACAAAGCAAAGGCCGTTTCGGGCTCCCGGCCCATTAGTTCATTCAGGCTACGTTTTAGGTTCTGAATTTCCAGCTCCAGGTTTCGGTAAGCAACACTGTCCGTATTCAAATCTACCTGGGCCTGCAAACGACGCAAGCTATTGGCCGTACCGTACTGCACGCCCCGCTCCGCACGTGCTAGGCGTTCGTTGCTCAGGTCGATGTTCTCTGCCGCCAGTTCAAGTTGTCGGCTGAGTTTGGCGGCGGCTAGGTAAGTCTTGGTAAGTGCAGCGATGGTTTGTTCTCTGACGCTTTCAAGTTGGAGAGCGGTAGCTTCGTCCACCAGGCGAAGTTGTTCAAGTCGAATTTGGCCAGCACCACCATCGTATACTAGCCAACTAGCTTCGGGGCCAAAGACCAGCCCGTGGCGAATACCACTCAGTTCGAGGGGTGCGGGATCTCCAGCTTCGGGTGGTCCCAGGTTGATGGTTTGCACCCGGCTATCGCCGTACCCGATCAGGGCTTGCCCTTTTAGGTCGAGATGCGGACCAATACCGACTAGTGCGGGGTCAATTTGGTTGGCCGTCAACTCCTTGGCGTAGCCAAGGACTTTTAACTGGTGGTTGTTTGCTAGTGCGATGGTTGTCGCTTCTTCTAGGCTTAGCTCGGGCGCTTGTGCGGGTAGGCTTGCGCTAAAAATCAACATGGCACCTGCGACCGCGCCTACTACTACTTTTGAAGATGGGCCCATGCGGAAGGCCTTCGCGCGAACAGCTGGTTCTACCTGCTCCGGGGTGACTTTGACCTTATTGAGCGTTTTCACTCGTTTCAGCAACCTTCGACCACCATTGACAATCACGATCAGGGCCGGCAGTAAGAACAGCACGTTGAAAAGGCCAAAACTAAGGCCGTAGGCCATGGCAATAGCAGGGCCCTTCAAAAACTGTGCTCCGAGGGAATTACTGGCCAAAAGCGGAGCTAAGCCAGCCACCGTAGTTACCGTTGTTAGTAATATTGGTCGGAAGCGGCTGTTCACGGCCTCTTGCATAGCAGCGAAGAAATCCATGCCGTCTTCCATCAGCTGGTTGAAGGTAGAGATTAACACCAGGCTGTTATTGGTGAAAACGCCAATAAGGGCAATGGTACCTACAATGGAAAAGACGTTAAGCGCTTCACCTTGGGCCCAGTGGCCGAGGATAACGCCAATGAAAGCAAACGGATATAAACCAAAGGTGATGAGGGCTTGGCTAAAGCTGTTAAAAGCAAGAACTATCAGGGCCAGCATTAGGAGCATTATGACGGGAAACACTACGGCAGAACCCGCCCCCATTTTCTCACTTTCCCGGTTTTGACCTTCAATGGAATAGCGAACACTCGGGTACTTCTCTCCTAGTTCAGTCAAAACGCTCGCTTGGAGTTCACTGATGACTGTCGGTGCTGATACATCGATACTGGCAACGTTTGCCTCTACTCGAATTTCCCGTTCCCCTTCGAGGCGGTTGATCACCTGGTTGGCAATCCCGTAGTCTAGAGAAGCCACCTCACTGAGCGGATAACTACCTCCACTCGGCGTGTTGATCCGCATATCTTTCAGCTGCGTTTCGTTGGCTCGACCATCACGTGGATATCGTACCCAAACTTCTACCTCTTCGTTGCCCCTTTGCAAACTTTGAGCTTCGATGCCGAAGAAGGCAGCTCTCACTTCGTTCATTACCCCGCCAATGGTTAATCCTAAACGTTCACCGACTGGTGTTAAACGGATGATGGCTTCTTGGACCCCAGATTGGTCCGTGTCAGAAATGTCTTTGATGTCGGTTCTGACTTCCATCGCTCTTTTGAGATCATCTCGTGCAGCGCGTAGGTCTTCAAGGTTTTTGCCACGCAGGGCGAAAGAGACGGGCTTCCCAAAAACGGCCGAGGTTGCTCCAATGCCGTAGACCAGATTTTCGGCTTCGGGAATATCAGGAGCTTCTGCACGGATCATATCCGTTAATTCAAAACTACTGACGTCTCTTTGTTCGCTGTTCAAAAAGGTGACCCGTAGTTTGCCTTGGTTAGGGCGCGGACCGGTAATGACCTCCGCGAATCGAATCATTTCTTTGCCAAATTGCTCTTTAGTTTTAGCATTAGCTTTGATGGTAGCCTCCTGAATGAGGTTGAGTTTTTCGGTAGTTACTTCGACGGGAGTACCAGGGGGCATATCCAACTCGATGAACATGGCTTTATCGTCCAGATTAGGGAAAAAAGTGAAACCTACTGTACCACTACCCATAAGACCAAAGGTGGCAAATAGCATGAGTACAAAACCCGCAAGCGTAAAGTAGGGCATCAGTTGCCAACGCGTCACCAAAAAAGCAAAAACCGGCTGATAGATGCGCTCATTGAGCCAACCTATTGCTCCGTTGAAGAACCTTTCGATTCGGCTGGGTTTATTACTCTCTTTCAGTGCTCTAGAATGGGCTAAATGGGCGGGCAAAAAGAAGAAACTTTCGAGTAAAGCAATGGCTAAAACGGCAATAACGACAAAGGCCATTTCGCTAAAAAACTCTCCGGTTTGGGTGGGCAAAAACATAAACATAGAAAAGGCCACGGCAGTGGTGGAAAGGGAAATAAGTACCGGGGCTACCATCTCCATTGTGCCCTCCAGTGCTGCTTCCGCTGGTTATATTCCTTTTTTCTTGGCCCACTGGAAAATGTTCTCGCCGATAACGACTCCATCGTCTACCAAAATACCTAGTACGATTACGAAAGCAAAGAGCGAGACAACGTTAATGGTGAGATCTTGAATACCCGCCAGTAGGAACATACCAACGATGGCTACGGGAATTTTTAAGGCGACCCAAAAAGCAAGATACTAATCCAGAAAAAGAGCCAGCACAAGAAGGACCAATACGAAACCGGCGAAACCATTAGAGGTCATCGTGGCGATGTTTTCTTGAACGGTCTCACTGCCATCTTCCACTACCGTAAGGGAAACACCATCGTGAGCGGCATTGAACTTGTCAGCATAGGAAAGCGTCGCTTCTGCATTGGTCAGAATATTTTCATCACCCATTGCGAAGACGTTTAGTACAATGGTCTCTTCTTGTCCTAGATAGCGTTTGCCGGCGACGTCTTTGAACTGGTCCTTGATCTCAGCAACATCCTTTAGGTAGATTACTCCACCATCAGGGGTAGCGCGAACGATGATGTTGCGTAGGTCTTTTGCGAAATAACCTTTGTCGTTGGCCTTCACGTTGATGTTACGACTACCAGTCTTAATCTCTCCTCCAAATGTTTCCAGGTTAGCAGCCTGAACGGCGCTGGCTACTTGACCGAAGGTAAGACCGTAGGCTTGCAGCTGACTTTCACTGACGCTGATCTCGATCTCCTGTTTCGGTGCGCCAGAAACAATGATGTCCGATATACCCTTGACGTTGAGTAGGTCTTTTTCGATTTCATCGGCATAGTCTTTTTTGGCCTGTAAATTGATAGCTCCGGT
>JBCDGT010000397.1:0-4426 GCA_038750915.1 Bacteroidota bacterium | reverse complement strand
GGGTTGCTCCCGCTGCGGATCCGATTAGTGGGTTTGTGGAGTTGATTACGGGGGAGTGATTGGGGAACTAGGAGCTAGGCCACTGCGTGGCTGCTAGGGAGCTAGGAGCTGGATGCACTTCCTGCTGCTAGGGGCTGGGGTAAATAAGGGCCGAGTGCCTCCAGGCACGAGTTGAGGCCGAAGGAGCGGAGTCTAGCGGGGCTAGGAGCTGGGGTTTTAGTAGGCATAATAACCATACGAAGATTCACTACTTATCACTTCGCCCGTAAGTGGATTGGTAATTAATAGTTCCATTTCCAGCGCTTGCTCTCCACGCTTTTTGGGTATTAGAGAAAAATCTATCCATCCAGCTTCATTGAGTAGCAGAGTATCGCCTTCTATGACTATTCGTATATTTTCTGGTTTCAATTCAGTTGCGAAATTACCAACGGAAATTCTGGCTTCATGAGATCTACCAACCACTGCATTCAAAAAACCTGCGGAAACAACTGGATAGTATTTGGGGCCGAAGAAGCAATTAAGTGTTCTTCCTCCTGAAATTTGCGCCAAATCTTGCACTAAAAATTCTTGGAGGTTCAGAACAGATAGCTTTAGTAGGTCTAGTTCATTTTGAAGTACCACTTGGTTCTCACATCCTGAGAAATGAAAACTTGTGGTAACGATTTCTTTGCGGTAAAATTCTTTTTTCTCGAAAATTTCCCTTCTATTCAGATCCATTTGCTCACCGAAATCTTCAAGGAATTTTGACATGATATAGACTATCTCCTTACGGGCAAGGCGATCTTGTTCAAGAAGGTTTCTAAGTGGTGTTTCAATTATTTCTGAGCCTAGCCCGATGTCAACTTTTTCCTTCAACTCCTGGATTTCCTGCAAAAGAGATTCTTGAGTCTCTGAGATGGATTCAATTGTCGGAAGAATAGGTCGAAACTTAGCTTTTGAATCATCTTCTAGTCGAGCCTGTAATTCCCAAACTACCATATTCATCCGCTCCTGACTCCGTTCCATTGCCAGCGCCAATACTGGGCTCGCTTGCGCAGATTGTGCTGCTAGCTGCTGATCGACCAAGTGAAAATGCAGGTAAACCATGCCTCCGAGAAAGCAGGTAACCAAGAGAAAAAGGGTAATGAGGTAAGTGCGGGACATGGGGATGATTTGTCTCAAGAGAACGGAACTTAGATACCACTAGCACGAAAGGCTAATAAATTAACGTAAAAAGGGCCGAGTGCCTCCAGGCGCGAGTTGGGGCCGGAGGAGCGGTTATTTAATGCAAGGCGATCAGGATGTTTAGGAAATAGTAAGGATGTTTAGAATATCCTAAGTATCCTACTGTATTCTAAACATCCTAATCACTACTCCAGCACCTTAGTATCATAAGTCCCTATCCCCTGCTCTTTCAACCAGGCTTGTTGGGCTTTTAGGCGGCGCAAGAAGTCGGGATACTGTCGTTTTCCTTGTGCGGTCCAGCCGACCTCGGCGAGAGCGAGGAGGCGGGGGAAGGTGAGGTAATCGATGTCTTCGATGGAGCGGATGGTTTCGCCCCAAAGGGGGGCTTCGACGCCAAGGATATCCGCATCCGAAATGCCGGGCACCATCGCAGCAGGGTCCCAGAGGTAGGCGGAGTCTACTTCGATGTAGGCCGCCCAGTGGAGGCCAATACGGGAAGTGGAATCGTACTGCATATCGAGATAGGTGCGGGTAGCGGGGCTAAAGAGCACTTTGTTGCCAGCTTCCTGGGCAATCTTTGCGTACTCGCTGTGGTTCCAGAGTTGGGTGATGGTTCCTTCCGCAAGGCCGGCTACGGCGACCTCATCCCAGCCAACGGGAATTTTACCGTTGTTGATGATAATCTGCTGTGCCTCCCGGACAAATTTCACGTAGTCCTCGTGGGGCGTTACGTGGGATTCGTCACCACCAAGATGGAAGTAGGGACCGGGGGTAATCTCGGCGATCTCACGAACAACGTCGTCGACGAACTGATAAGTAATCTGTTTATTCGCATCCAGGGTACTAAACCCTACTTCTGTGCCAGTGTAAGGATCACGGGCCTGCCCATCCAGGTTGAGTTCGGCGTAGGCAGAAAGCGCTGCGTTGGTGTGGCCGGGCATGTCGATTTCCGGAACGATGGTGATACCACGGCTGGCTGCGTAGTTGACAATATCGGTGTACTCTGCCTTGGTAAAATAACCGCCAGGGGTACCATCTACCTCGAATTGCCCCCCTACCGTAGTGAGCTTCGGCCAGCTATCGATCTGAATCCGCCAGCCCTGGTCGTCACTTAGGTGCAAATGGAGGTAATTGATTTTGTAGGGTGCGATGCGGTCGATGACCGCCTTGACGGTATCTACCCCAAAGAAAGTGCGGGCGACATCAAGCATATAACCACGGTAAGCATAGCGGGGCATATCGGTAACTGTCCCAGCGGGGAGAAAAAGACCACGATCGGTGTTCGGACTAAAAGCTACGATTTGTGCCAGGGTTATGGCGCCATTGAGCAAACCCTTTTCGGCTTTAGCACTGATGCTGATCACCGCTGGTGCAATCTGTAATAAGTAGGCACCATCCGGAAGGGTCAAGGTAGCATCGACCTCGGTTTGCAGGGGTAGCGCGGGCACCCCCTTTGCTTTTAAATAATTCATAGCACCTGCGTCCGCGCCCTCTTTTGGCCATTCGCCAGTACCATCCGTGTAGAAGTAGCCGTCGGTACTGGATAGCTCTACTGGCAGCGGTACTAAGGGGAGGTCGCTGAGGGGCGCCATGGCGGGTGGGGGCGGTGGAATATCGTTGCCACAGGCAAGGAATAAACAAGCTAAAAGGAGGAGAAGGAATACGCGCATTATCGAAATTTAGTCCTGCCAAGATAAGCGCAAATTAAAAAGGGCCCGCCTCCTTCCGGTGACGAGCCCCAACGTTCATAGGGATATATCGCAGGGCCACGCTGGGCCCTAAGAGCAAATAATTAGTTCAGCGCAAAAGCCACGCCCGCGCCAAAGTTCATTCCCTTAAAGCCGGTTTTGGCTTGCAGTAGCGGGACATCATAAGGCTGGGTAAGGCTCTGTTCAAAGCGGCCTTCCACGAAGGCAGAAAAACCGGGAGAGAGCTCTGCCTTCACCCCCAGACCGCCCACAGCAGCTACGTGAAAACGTTCGTAATTGATGGCTTCTAAGTCAATATCAGTAGTCATCAGGTTGAACTCGACGATAGCGCGGGCCGTAGTCCGCAGGTTACCGCTGGTGGCGTAGCCAAGGCTGGCCCCGCCAAAGGCGTAAGGCTGAACGGTAGAACCCGTTGGCAGCTTAGCCTCAAATAAAAGGGGTACGTCTACGTAGGTAAAGCGGGTCTTTGCCGCCGCCCCAAAAGGTAGGTTGACACCAAAAACATCAACGTTTTCCGTAAGCGCCAGGCTGGTTCCTCGGCGGTTGATTTCTAGTCCAGGACGGAAACTGAAGTGCTCACTCAGGGGGATGACGGCAAAAACGCCCGCCGAAAGCGTAGAAGCACTGCTGAATTGATCGGCAACAATATCGAGTTCTTGGTCCGCCCGCAAATTGCTAAAGCCATAGCCGCTGCGGAAGCCTATTTCCATTTGGGCGGTCGCGCAGGTGCAAAGAAAGGACAAAAGCAAGGTGGTGAATAGTGTACGCATGGTATGCTGTAGTTGGTTTGGGGCTTAAACGGTCAGTGCTTGCTGAATTTCGGTATGGAGACGTTAAGACGGGTTAAGGTTTGTTAAGTATCCTCTCTCCTACCCTCTCCGAAACGCTGCGCTGGAGAGGCAGCTATTAATCACCAAATTCCTTACCTTAGCCAGTAAGCGACGAAAGCGCAGATTACATGCCAAAATCAATACTTCTTCTTTGCACCCTAGTGGTGTGTACCTGTCTTAGCGCCCAAGAGCTGGACGCCATCACCATTCCAGGGTCGACGGTCAGTTTTAAACTGGCGGCACTTTCCGGTGGTACTTTTGCGATGGGACCGGAAGGGAAATCAGTCACTCTATCCCCCTTTTCCATCAGTACCCATGAAGTAACCCACGATGCCTACCGGCTCTTCCAGCGACGGGATAACGATACCCCCACCGCCGCCACCGAGGCCTTCGACGTAGACGCCATCACCCGCCCTACCCCACCCTACCTAGATTTCACCTACGGCATGGGAACTCGGGGTGGTTATCCCCAAGTGAACGTTACCCAACAGGCCGCTCTACGCTACTGTGAATGGCTCTACCTTAAGACCGGACGCTTCTTCCGCCTTCCCACCGAGGCAGAATGGGAGTACGCCTGCCTAGCCGGTCAGGACACCCCTTCCTCTGACGTGTTGAAAGACCACGCTTGGTTCTTCGAAAACGGCGAGGAGGTATTCCACAAAGTCGGCCAGAAAAAACCGAACGCTTGGGGACTATATGATATGCTCGGCAACGTCAGCGAAT
>JBCDGT010000396.1:0-4429 GCA_038750915.1 Bacteroidota bacterium | reverse complement strand
GTACGCTAGATAAATCTCCAAGTGCTTAATGGCGTCCCCACCAATAGGAACAATGCGTTCTTTATCCCCTTTGCCCGTAACTCGCAGAAATTGCTGCTCCAGGTAAAGGTTGGTCAGTTTAAGGCTGGTAGCTTCACTAACCCGGAGGCCACAAGCATATAAGGTTTCTAGAAGGGCTCGATCGCGGAGACCATGGTCGGTACTCAGGTCAATCTGAGCGAGCAAATCCCTGATTTCTGGGTAGGTGAGCACTTCTGGGATTTTACGTCCCAGCTTCGGAGCGCGTAATAATTCCGTAGGATCACTAAGGATTAAATTTTCATCCAGTAGGTATCCAAAGTAGGTCTTAAGCGCGGAAATTAACCGTGCTTGAGAACGAGGAGCCAAGCCGAGTTCAGCCAAATATTGAATAAAATCGTCGAGGTGAAAGCGTTCAATTTGTTCGGGAGCAAGTTCCCAACTCCGTAGCTCCAGGTAGGCCGGTAGCTTTTCTAAGTCGGAACGATACGCCAAGAGGGTGTGCCCGGAATATCCCCTAGCTAACTTCAGGTGGGCGGCAAAGGCCGTAAAGGTATGTTTCCAGCGGAGCGACACGGGACCAAGATAAGGGCTTTTGGGCGCCAGAGCGCAGGTGCCAGGAAAATTAGTTGAGACAAGGAATGCCTTGTCTCAACGGCATGCCTTGTCTGTACGGTCAATCAAGTAAGCAACTCAAAGCCCATTTCCGCCGATCTAATTTGTAGCCCTGTGAAATCCTCTCGAAAATCCGCTACGGCTAGCTCCGTGAATTCATCTTCGTGGTGAGTAGTGGTGAGCACTACCACTGGGCAACCGGCGTTATTCGCCGCCTGGGCACCGGTGACGGAATCTTCGAAGATCACACACTCCGGTAGCGCCACGCCGAGAGCGTCGGCACATTGCTGAAAAACTTCAGTGTCCGGCTTTCCTTTGGTAACCATGCCAGAGTGGACAACGTGGCCCATCAAATCGCCAATACCTAATTTTTCGATTACGAAAAAAGCATTTTCCTTGGGTCCGGCCGTTCCGATCGCCATAGGGATGCCAGCAGCATGGGCCTGGCGGATAAATGCTAGAGCACCGGGAACAATATTCTCTTCAAAATTCTTAGCAAATATTTCCCGGTAGGCTGCCTCTTTATCCCAAGCAATTTGCTTGCGCTCTTCCAGGGTAAAACGATCACCAAACAAACGTTCAAGAATTTCCAGGTTCACGCCATGGATTTCTTCTTTTACCCGCTCCAAGCTGTAGTGCAGTCCTAGTTCTTTCAGCTTACGCTGCCACGCACGATGATGTACCATCATGTTGTTGACGAGGGTACCGTCGAGGTCAAAGAGAAGGGCTTGACAGGGGAGGAGCATGATTGGTATTTTGGTCCGTTGGTGCTTTGGCTCCTTTCTTAGGGGGCACGAGCTTACTAGAGATAAAGAATCGCCGCGAAAATACTCGTCCTTGCACTACCTAGCGATTACCTGTAGGTTAATACCTTGCTTCTTAGTCCTTCTCATTGCACCTGCGCCCGCGCAAAAAGTAATCCACCAAGCATTTTAGCAAGATATGGTAAGCTCCAGCAACTAAATTATGCAACATTCTTGCCACAACAAACGTCCTTGTAAAGGATTAAAACTACTTACCTTCTACTATGCGTAAATTTTTTCCCCTAACCATGGCCCTGGCGACCTTACTGCTGGCCTATGGCTGTAATACCGCTAAACCCGTCGTGGCCGAACAGCCCGTGGTAATGGAAACCCGGAACCTGGACACCATGACCGTAACACCGGAGGCCAATGGTGTAATTGAAGACGTTGAGGTGATGATCGATGAGCCCGAAATCCCGAACGAACTGCCCGTCTATCGCCCTACTTATACCCGCACCCACGATCTCCTGCATACTAAGTTGGAACTCAGCTTCGACTGGCCCAAGGAAATGGTGATGGGAAAAGCAACCCTGACGTTTAGCCCGCTCTTCAAAGCTAGTAAAAAGCTGGTGCTGGACGCTAAGGGCTTTACTTTCAATTCCATTAAGACTAGCACGGGTAAAACCCTCAGCTACGATTATGGTGGCGAGAAACAGCAGGTAACCATCGCGCTCGACCGCGAGTACACCCGCGAGGAAGAATACACTTTGGTCATCGACTACACCGCTACCCCCGCCGAATCCGGTGGCAGTGCGGCCATCACTTCCGATAAAGGACTCTTCTTCATTAACCCACGCGGGGAAGAAGGCGACAAGCCACAGCAAATATGGACCCAAGGAGAAACGGAAAACAACAGCCGCTGGTTCCCGACCATCGATAAGCCTAACGAACGCTGCACCCAAGAGATGTACGTTACCGTAGAGGACCGCTTCAAAGTACTCTCCAACGGTACCCTGATGAGCGAAACCGATAACGGTAATGGCACCACTACCTTCTACTGGAAGATGGACCTACCTCACGCACCCTACCTCTTCATGCTCGCGATTGGGGAGTTCGATATTGTAGAAGACCAGCCCTGGCAAGGAAAGCCCGTTAACTACTACATGGAAAAAGGCTGGAAAAAGCACGCTAAGGCCATTTATCCCTACACTCGGGAGATGCTCAGTTTCTTCAGCGACATTACTGGTGTGACCTACCCTTGGGACAAGTACAGCCAGGTCGCCGTACGCGATTACGTTTCTGGCGCCATGGAGAATACCACTGCTGTCATTTTTGGAGAGTTTATGCACGGAACAGAGCGGGACTTAATCGACGTCGATCAAAACGAGAAGATTGTTGCCCACGAGATGTTCCACCACTGGTTTGGTGACTACGTCACTTGTGAAAGTTGGAGTAACCTGACACTGAATGAAGGTTTCGCCAACTACAGTGAATACCTCTGGATGGAGAAGAAACACGGCCGGGACGCCGCCGATCACCACATGCTCTTCGAGCGGTCGGGTTACATCAATAGTGTCCGGAACGGCGAGCCTCACGAACTGATCTGGCTCGACTACGACGATAAGGAAGACATGTTCGACGCCCACAGCTACAATAAAGGCGGTGCCGTACTGCACATGCTGCGCAGCTACGTTGGTGATGAGGTCTTTTTTGCTACCCTGGAGCATTACCTCACCGAAAACCAGTACTCTCCCGTAGAAGTGGACGAACTCCGCATGGCCTTTGAGGAGGTAACGGGCGAGGACATGCACTGGTTCTTCGACCAGTGGTTCCACAAAGCTGGCCACCCACACCTCAGCCTTAGTACAGAGTACGCCGACGGAAAAGTGAGTCTAACGGTGGAACAAACCCAAACAACGGACCATAATGTTCCCGCCATTTTCCAGTTACCCGTAGATATTGACATCTACACCAATGGGAGCAGCACTCCGAACCGACAACGGGTTTGGGTCAACCAGCGCAAGCAGACCTTCACCTTTGATTCTGCTACCGAGCCCGACGTAGTGATTTTTGACCCACAGCACGTGCAGCTAGCACAGTACAACTACACCAAATCGGCGAAGGAACTAGCCGCTCAGTTTAAGGTGGCACCTAGCTTAGTTGATCGTTACCTAGTGATCCAGCGCTTAAGCAATAAAGAGGAAAGCCCGGAGAAGACGATGACCTTGACCGCCGCGCTATCCGACCCTTTCCACGCTATCCGCGAAATGGCCGTTGGGGTAATTGGTGCAGACGCTACGGCAGAACAGTTGCCAATGATTCGGAACATCGCTCGCCAAGACCCCCACTCTGGTCCACGCGTAGCCGCCCTTGCTTCGCTGGTGGCCAATCAGGACGAGGAAATAAAGGAAATTGCTACCCTCGCGCTCGATGCCCGCCCTTACCCCGTAGTCGCGGCTGGTTTGGAAACCCTCAATACCCTAGATCCGGCTGCAGCCGCTGAAGCGGCGGGCAAGCTCGAATCTGTTGAAAACGATAACATCCGAGGTGCCTTAGCGGGTATTTATGCCGCTTCCGGGGACGTTGCCAAGCTGCCATTCTTTGAAAAAATGATGCTTGAGATTGATGGTTACGATGCCTTGAACCTGCTGGAAGCTTACCGGGGGTTACTGGCCAAAGCTGACGAAAACACCATGGCCAGTGGCGTCGAGAAAATGAAAATGCTTGCCCTCGACCAGGGCGATAGTCCTTGGCGTCGGCTAGCTGCTACCAAAGCCCTCAGCGACTGGCGCGAAGACCTCAAGGCAGCTGGCGACACCGAAAAAGTAGACCTGTTTGGTGGAATCATCTCTGAAATCAAAAAAGCGGAGACTGAACCACAATTACAACAGATCTATATGGGCTACGGGAATTAGTAGTTGGTGGATGGTAATTGGTGATTAGTCAAAAATGCACCGTGACTACTAACAACTAATTACCATCTACTAATTACCAATACGGCGCGGCCGCCGGTGCAAAGTATGTTGGAAGAACTGACGGACAAAGATTTAACG
>JBCDGT010000395.1:0-4434 GCA_038750915.1 Bacteroidota bacterium | reverse complement strand
GTATTCCCCACTCTCCGCCCACTGAAGGTAACGGGGGTGGGTGCGAACCAATCGTCCACTTTCTCCCGCCGCAGCGGGCTGTACGAATAGGCTGCCCGTTTGCCCCTCGACTTCAATTCTCTCTCCCTGACTCTGAGAGTCGTTGTAAACGATGTCTTTTCCTTTGCGGAAAACGGCTTCCCACTGCCAGAGCCCTTCCCGGTCGGGGCGGAAATTAACGCGCCACACCGCACCAGCGTCCGCACTAGTTTCAGCTGCGTTTCCATCGGCAGCGAAAAAGCCAGGTACGGTGAATACGGTATCGTTTAGGCTGAAGTTGACGTCTAGCCGGTAGTCCGTAAATGGATTCTCTTCGGCCGTTTCGCTGGTTGCTGGGCCACGAAAATCAAGACTTACTTTCTGCCATTTAGTAGCGGTAAGGTCGGTGCTTGCGGCGGGATCTGGGTCCTCGCAGGCAAAAAATAGGCAGAGAAAAAGGAGTGGAAATAGTTTTTGCATGGATGTCTGTCGCTTGTGGGGACAAACTACGAATTTTTGAGCGCGGCCGCAGGTGCAAGGTGAAGTACGAAGCTGGAAGTAAGAAATTTTGAAATTCGAAAAAGGGATTAGTGAAATTTAAAGGGTGTAGGCCAGAGAACAAATACATTCTAAACACCCTGCATCCAATCCTAATTGCCTAGCGTATTGAATTAAAGCACCTTGCGGAACTTCCCTAAAATCCGCAACTTGCAGTCCCTCAATCTGTAACTGGTAACCCGTAAATTGAACTGAAACCCTTGAATATTCGCGAACAACTCCTCGTCGCCCACTCCCGCCAGAATGCTGATTTGGTGTTGAATTACGTACTGGCAGATAAGCGACGCGTAAAAAAGTTGATGGATATTTTCCTGGGCGAGGAATACCGACCCGCTCAACGGGGGGCACAGGTCGTTGGTGATTTAGGTCGAGCGCAACCTTTGTGGTTGCAGCCCTACCACGGCCGGATGATCGCCGCTGCTGATAACCCGCTACACGATGCCGTTAAACGGAACGTCATGCGGTATTTCTCAGAACTTCCTCTCTCCGACCTCAGCGAAGAAGACGCTGGGAACCTTTTGGATGTTGCTTTCCGCCTTTTCGAGTCGCCACACGAAGCCATTGCTATTCGGGTATTCTCCATGCAGATCGTGGCTAATTTTACGGAGCAGTATCCAGAGTTGGAAGATGAATTACGGGGGGTGATTGAGCTGACTATTGCCGAAGGGACTACGCCAGGCTTCCGGAACCGGGGGACGAAGATTTTACGACAACTGAATAAGACCTAAAATAGCGAGGGGCTAAAGCCACTTCGCTAAGTTGTAAGCGTTCTTTCAGGACTCGGTTTCCGTACCTAAGGGACGTTCATTGGCTAGCCAGGTGGCTTTAGCTCCTCGCGAACGGTAAGCTCCGTACCTTCGCACCTCCTAACCAAGATTTAACCAAACACATGAATTACTTTGAAGAAAGCCTGAACCTCCATCGGAGTTTGAAAGGAAAAATCCGCGTATCGCCCAAAATGGACGTACGCAGTAAGGATGATCTTTCACTGGTGTACAGTCCGGGAGTAGCGGAGCCTTGTCGGGCCATACACGCCAACCCAGAAGATGTATATAAGTACACGATTAAATCGAATACCGTAGCCATTGTTACGGATGGTTCGGCCGTACTGGGCCTAGGGGATATTGGAGCAGCGGCTTCCATTCCAGTGATGGAAGGAAAAGCCATGCTCTTCAAGCGTTTTGCCAATATCGACGCTTTCCCCATATGCCTGGATACGCAGGATACGGACAAGATCGTCGAGACCGTACGCCTTATCGCACCGGTCTTTGGTGGGGTGAACCTTGAAGACATTTCGGCACCGCGTAGCTTCGAGATTGAACGCCGACTACAGGACCTTGGCATTCCGGTATTTCACGATGACCAGCACGGCACGGCTATTGTTACCCTGGCGGGTTTACTCAACGGAGCTAAACTGGTGGGCAAAGAAATGAAAGACCTAAAGGTGGTAATCAACGGTGCTGGTGCTGCCGGCATCGCCATCGCCCGCTTATTGAAGTGCGTGGATAACCCCGATTCTCCCCTTGCTACGCCAGTGAAGGAGATTGTGATGTGTGACAGTAAAGGCATCATCCACGCTGGCCGCGAGGGCCTAAACTACGCGAAGCAAGAAGCGCTGACCTTTACGAATACTTCCGGGAAAACCGGTAGTCTCAGGGATGCCCTCGTTGATGCAGATGTTTTTGTTGGTGTCTCCGTGGCTAATCTACTGACGAGCGAAGACATCAGCACGATGGCGGACGATAGCATCATCTTCGCCATGGCCAACCCTACGCCCGAGATTATGCCCGCTGAAGCTAAAGCCGGCGGAGCGGCCATTGTCGGAACTGGCCGTAGTGATCTGCCCAACCAGATCAACAATGTCCTCGGCTTCCCCGGCATCTTCCGTGGCGCCCTCGACGCCCGTGCCCCCCGTATCACCCCGAACATGAAGCTGGCCGCTGCCCGCGCCATTGCCGAACACATCCGGGAACCCAACTTCGATAACGTTATCCCTCCGACGCTCGACGAGCAAGTGGCCTGGCGGGTAGCCGATGAGGTCCGCCGCGTCGCCGAACAGGAGTTCGGGACTAGGAGAGGTTAGGACTGGGAGCTGGGAACTAGGAACTGGTTGGAGACATTAGTTCCCAGTTCCTACTCCGCCTTAACCTCGCTTTAACATCCTCCTTTGTGCACCTGCGGCCGCGCCCGCATCCATAGTACGTAAATCCCGTACCTTACGGATGAAATCCCAAACAATGCGTTATCTGATTCTGGCCGCTTTTTTGGCCCTTACTGTTGGCATGATGGCCCAAGACTATAAATCCGCCTATCAAAACATCGATAAACTGACCCAGGAAGGGAAATATCGCAGTGCACTGGAGGCCGCCACCACACTTTTTCAGCAGGCGCAACAGGCGGGCGATGAAGACCAGATGGTCAAAGCTTTGGCGTACCGGGCCGCTTATATCCAAGAATTGGAGGAAGAAGGGTTTGAAGCTACGCTGCGTTTATTACGTACTGAATTAGCGCCTAACCCCAACCGCCCCGTAGTTGCTCCCGTACTTCATTACCTGATTGGCCGCAGCTACTACAGCTTCGCCCAACAGAATGGCTACCGCCTCCGCAACGCTACGGCTACCACCCGAGATTCGGTACCTGCCGAGGAGACACCATTGGCGGACTGGAACCTCCAACAACTTACCGATGCTGCCGAGCGACACCTGCTCCGGGGGCTGGAACAAGCTAGCGAGCAAAAGACCCGCCTGGCGGAAATACCCGCAATCGTTAAGGGAGGTGAAGCGACTTTTACCGCCACGCCGACGCTTTTTGATCTCCTGGCCCGAGAATCCATGGAGCTACTGGGCAACCCTCTCCTCAATGTCAGTGACCCGGTTCCGGAAGACCTCACGGACTTCCTCGTCTCCGCCGAAGCTTTCGTGAACCTGCCCCTAACCGACTTTGAGGAAGGAGCTGGTACCTACCGCCGGCTGCGCCTTCACCAACAACTGATCAACTTCCACCTTGGTCCGCCGAGCCGGCCGCTGCTGCGGGTCGACGTTGATAGAATGAACTACCTCCGTCAGCTGGGCGTAGCGGATGAAGCCTACCTCACCGCTTTGCGGGCCATGCATGAGCGCTACGCCGGCGTGACTGGCCGGGATATCTTGCTCGTAATGCAAGCACAGGTGTACAACCGATCCGACGATAAATTGGGCCCACTACCCAAAGCGGAAGCGATAGCTATTCTAGACCAAATCAAGGAGGATAATGGTACCGTTCGTGCTTTAGCACAGGACCTGCGGCGGCAAATAAACCGCAAGCAGCTTCGTGTCAACGTCCAGGAAGTCTACGGCCGCTCCGATAACCTGCTCTTTAAACTGAGTTACCGTAATATCGATCGGGTGTATCACCGACTAATCAAGCTCAAGGCTCCGGGAGAAGAAGGATACGGTTACCGCTTTGATCAAGATTCCCTAAACCTGTGGAAAAAATGGTCGGCGGTTGCTAAGAATGACTTTCGACTGGCGAAAAACGATGACTACAACACCCACTCAACAGAAACCTGGCTGAAAAGCCAACCAGCAGGCGCTTATCTTTTGATTACCAGCTCGGGACCAAAGCTCGATTTGGACGAAGAATTCGTCGCCATCAACCATTTTCAGATTACCGACCTCGGCTTAGTCAAGTTCGACGACGGAGCAGAAGACTTCAACAAAGTGCTGGATCGCACGACCGGTGCGCCGCGCGCCGGCGTGAAGGTGACGGTAGAACAGCAGGTGGACCGCCAGAAATCCACTTGGAAAATCTTCCGTAGGTTTACCACTGGCCCGGACGGCCGCATTCCCGACGTAAAAGCGAACCGTACCCAAATTCGCT
>JBCDGT010000394.1:0-4444 GCA_038750915.1 Bacteroidota bacterium | reverse complement strand
GGAGCTGGGAGCTGGGAGCTGGGAGCTGGGAAATTTCTTGGTTCCTAACTGGATATGCAAATTTATTTGCGGGTGTTTTCCGTACAATGGGAAACAAAAAAATCCGTGTCTACTCTGCGAAATCTGCCTAAAATCCGCGACCTAACTACGGATAGCAGCTATACCCGGTAGCTCTTTACCTTCCAGGAGCTCCAGCATGGCTCCACCACCGGTGGAGACGAAGCTTACTTGATCGGCCAGGCCAGCTTGGTTGATGGCGGAGACGGAATCTCCTCCGCCAATGAGGCTGTAGGCTTCGTTTTCTTGGGTGGCTTTAGCAACGGCGGCGGCGATGGCGTTGGTGCCCACGGCGAAGTTGCTCATTTCGAATACGCCCATCGGGCCATTCCAGAGGATCGACTTGCTACTGGCAATTACCTCGTTGAAGTTATCTACCGATTTAGGCCCGATGTCGAGCCCTTCCCATTCGTCGCCGATCTCGCCGGCGGCAACGACATCCCGAGGAGTATCGTTGCTGAATTCTTTGCCAACGACGGTATCTACCGGAAGGTAGATTTTGGTTCCGGAAGCCTCCGCTTTTTTCAGGAGATCGAGAGCATTATCTGTTTTGTCTTTTTCTACTAGGGACTGACCAACTTTGCCGCCCTGCGCTAAGCTAAAGGTGTAGGCCATGGCACCACCGATGATGATGTTATCGGCAAAGTCGAGCAGCTTTTCTAATAAGAGAATCTTATCGGACACCTTTGCGCCACCAACAATAGCGGTTACTGGTTTTGCTGGGTTGTTTAGTAGCTTATCCGCACCGTTAAGCTCCGCTTCGATTAAGAAGCCGAAAGTCTTTTTGTCAGCCGGGAAAAAACGGGCGACGGTAGCTGTAGAGGCATGTTCCCGGTGGGCGGTACCGAAGGCGTCGTTGACGTAAATATCGCCAAGGGCGGCCATACTCTTAGCCAAGTCTTCATCTCCTTTTTCTTCGCCACTGTAGAAGCGGGTGTTTTCTAAGAGCAAGATTTGCCCTGGCTCCAAAGCCTCCGCGGCTGCCTGTGCTTCCTCCCCGATGGTATCTTCCACGAATTGGACCTGACAGCCAACGTAGTCTTCTAAAGTTCCCACTACAGGAGCGAGGCTAAACTTGTCTTTATCCAAGGAACCATCCTCCTTCTTTTTCTTCTGCGGACGGCCCAGGTGGGACATTAGGATGACGGCAGCGCCGTTTTCCAGTAAATGCGTGATCGTGGGCGCAGCTTTGGCGATCCGGGTGTCATCGGTGATCTGCTTATCGGCGTCTAGCGGGACGTTGAAATCAACGCGTACGAGCACTTTCTTGCCGGAAACGTCTAGGTCTTGGAGGGACATGAGGGGGAGGTTTAGGAACTAGGGGGCTAGGAGCTAGGAGCTAGGAGCTAGGAGCTAAAATAAATTTTCTAGTTCCTAGTTCCCAGTCAACTAGTTCCTAAAATTTACATATTGGCGATGCGCTCGCAGAGGTCCGCAAGGCGAGCGGAGTAGCCGGCTTCGTTATCGTACCAGCTGACGACTTTGACGAGCTTACCGATAACTTTGGTCTGGCCTTCGTCGTAGAGGCTGGAGTACTTGCTGCCAACGATGTCACTGCTAACGTAAGGGTCGGCAACGTAGGCGAGGATGCCTTTGAGTGGTCCTTCAGCGGCAGCTTTGTAAGCGGCGTTGATCTGCTCTACGGTAGCCTCCGTTTTGAGGGTTACGGAGAGATCCGTCAAGGAGCCGGTGGGTACGGGTACCCGCATGGCGCCACCGTCTAATTTACCGTTCAGGTGAGGGAGAACCAGGCCAACCGCCTTAGCGGCACCGGTGCTAGTAGGGATGATGTTAATGGCTGCGGCACGAGCACGGCGCAGGTCTTTATGTGGGCCGTCCTGGATGTTTTGGTCCGCGGTGTAGGCGTGCACCGTGGTGATGAGTCCTTGCTCAACGCCAAAGGTATCATCGAGTACTTTTACCAGCGGGGCAAGACAGTTGGTAGTACAGCTGGCGTTGGAGTACACGTCCGTATCGGCGTTGAGTACTTCTTCATTTACACCGAGTACAACAGTTGCTACGTCTCCTTTACCAGCAGGCGCTGAGATGAGCACTTTCTTACAGCCAGCAGCAATATGCAGACGAGCTTTGTCTTCGTCGCGGAAGCGGCCAGTACACTCTAGAACCACGTCTACATTAAGCTCTCCCCAGGGTAGCTTGCTAGGATCTGGCTGGCTGAGTGCGTCGATTTTCTTACCGTCGATGTAGATGTAGTCATCGTCGGCGCTAACCTCTCCGGGGAAGTTGCCCTGCACGCTGTCGTACTTGAAAAGGTGGGCAAGGGTGGCGTTGTCCGTAAGGTCATTTACGGCGACTACGTCCAGGCCTTTTTCTAATAGATTCCGTAGCGTGATACGACCGATGCGACCGAAGCCGTTAATTGCAATTCTTGCCATGATGGGAGGCTTTTAGCTTTGTTTTGATTTCGAGGTTTCGTACTGTATTCACCATTACGAGCGCATTTTAGGGCGCGGCCGCAGGTGCCAAGTTTAGGTTGAAGGCGCAAAGATAAGTGGAAACAATACCACTACCTACGCCACCCATTTTTCTTTAGGGAGACCAAAAGTACGGACTTAGTGTAAAATTAACAATAATTCAGTGCAAGGAGTTCTCTCTACCTACCGTATGCCTGCAAACAATTGATTTTGGAGTCCCTCATATCCACGGTCCCTGCGTTTGCCAAACGCAGACTCACTAATTCGAAATACTGGCGCTCGGCGAGCGCCAGCACCGGACCTCTACTACAAAGGGTTATTTATGCAAGCCATATCGTGGGATACTCACAAGCCCAGTTGCTGCCCCTTACCTTTCGGTGCTTCCAGTAACAAAACACCCTCTAGGCATGACTACTTCCTCGTTTAAAGTCAATAATTTCAACCTTCTACTACTTGGCCTACTCACGCTCCTCGGCAGCTTTTTCGGCTGCGATACCCCGACTTCTTCAGCTCCCGAAACGCCCACTACTTCTTTTCCTTTCACGCTACCTAAGGAAAAGCCAAATCGCCCCTTAAGTGCGGCCATGGAGCGCAATTACGACGGCTACTTAGCCCCTCGCCCCGAGCACAACGAGCTATACTCTCAATTCAAATACACTGAACTCAAAGGCTTCGATTACAACGATCATAACGGGACTATCTCCCGCCGTGACCCTTCCAAAGTTATTTTTGCCAATGGCAAATACTACGTTTGGTATACCCACCGGCATACGCCGACGCCTCCACAAGGAGCGGCTAAATCCAACGATACCATTCCTTCCAGTGATTGGGACCTGGCCGATATCTGGTATGCTACCAGTACGGATGGCTTCACCTGGGAAGAACAGGGAGTAGCAGTCCCTCGCCCCCCAAAACCAGCGGTTGGCTGGCGCTCCGTGACGACTACCGACATCTTAGAATGGGAAGGAAAATACTACTTGTATTACCAGGGATTTATGGAAGCAAGTGGCAAACGAGGAGACGATTGCCCCGTCGCAGTCTCCTATGCCGACTCCCCCGATGGGCCCTGGACGCCACACGGAGAAATCGTGATCCCCAACGGCCCTGAAGGTGCTTGGGATCAATATTCTATTCACGATCCTTACCCCCTGGTGTATAACGGTCAAATCTACCTCTACTACAAATCAGACTATGACGGAGACCCCCAGCTTGTCCGTATGCAAGGCCTAGCTATTGCAGATAACCCGCTCGGCCCTTTCACCAAACACCCGCTCAACCCCGTGATTAATTCTGGGCACGAGACGACCCTCTTTCCTTTTGGCACGGGCATTGCCGCCCTCGTAATCAGAGATGGTAACGAACACTACACCATCCAGTACGCCGAAGACGGTGTCAATTTTAATATCGCCGCGATTTCCTCTGATTTACCCATCGCCGCTGGTCCCTTCCTCCCGGATGCTTTTACCGACACAAAGGACGGTCGTGGCATTACCTGGGGTATTTCCCACTTCACTAACGTGACTACCTGGGCCGAAAACCACGCCGTCCTAGCCCGCTTCGACTGCGACCTAAGCAAAGACGTAGATGACCCAGATATGAAAAAGGCCCATACCTACCACAAACCCCAATTCTATTACCAAATGGGGTTGAATAAAAAACAGAAGGAACGGATTGCGGCCGCTAATAAGGCGCTTACCGAGCAATAGATAAGCCGATTGGTAAAACAACAACAGCCTTGTCTCCTCTTTGGGAAACAAGGCTGTTGTTAGTTATGCGATATCTGATAAGTGATTTGGTGCGCAGTACTTCGTGCTCTTGATATCTGATTTTATGCCCTTGCTCGCTGCGCTCGTGTGGATAAAGAGATTAAAGGTATGCGGGCAAATCAGTCCTCGCCAATCAAGAATCAAGTACCACCAATCTAATTCGCAAAGCGAAGTAGTAGCCCGTAG
>JBCDGT010000393.1:0-4446 GCA_038750915.1 Bacteroidota bacterium | reverse complement strand
CCAACTAATGCTGTAATTGCCGAAGATATTTGGCGCTTAATCATACTACAAAGATAAGGACCGGATTTAATTCTTGCAAGTTGTGTATTCTACCCCGCAATTTGCAAGAAAACTAAATGGCATTACCTTCTGATAAGCCTTGATGTTTCGAAAAACAACAACGCCCACCCCACAAGCTTGTGGAACGGGCGTTGACACATTTATTTGGATGACAATCCATTAGCCACCAAAGTCGTCAAATGCGATGTTTTCTTCCGGTACACCTAACTCATCGAGCGCTTTGATAACCGAAGCGTTCATCAGTGGGGGACCACAGAAGTAGTATTCGATTTCTTCTGGCTCGGGGTGATTGTTGAGGTATTGCTCCATCACGACGGGCATGATGTAGCCTTTGAAACCGTCACCGTCGGCCTCCATGTCTTCTTTCACTTGCCAGTTGTCTTCTGGTAGTGGATTATCCAAGGCTACGTAGAAGCGGAAGTTGGGAAACTCCTTCTCGATCTGGCGGAACTGTTCAATGTAGAACAACTCGCGGCGCGTACGACCACCGTACCAGAACGACACCTTACGATCCGTCGTCTTGAGGGTGTGGAACAAGTGGAACAGGTGCGAACGCAAGGGTGCCATACCAGCACCACCACCGATGTAGACCATTTCCTTCTTGGTCGGCTTGATGAAGAATTCACCGTAAGGACCAGAAATCGTCACCTTGTCACCGGGCTTTTGGTCGAAGACATAAGACGAACAAACACCGGGGTTGACGTTCATCCAGCCGTTAGCCGCACGGTCCCACGGTGGGGTAGCAATACGGATATTCAACATAATGATGTCGCCCTCTGCGGGGTGATTGGCCATGGAGTAAGCGCGGAATTGCTCTTCCTCGTTGACCATCTTAAGGTCCCACAATTGGAACTTATCCCACTCACTTTGGAACTTATTCGGGTCATCACCGTGGTGCTCGGGGTGAGCGGAGATGTCCATATTCTTATAATCGACCGTCACCTTGGGTACGTCAATTTGGATGTAACCGCCCGACTGGAAGTCCATCTCTTCGCCTTCCGGCAAACGGACAACGAATTCCTTGATGAAGGACGCAACGTTGTAGTTAGAGACGACCGTACAGTCGAATTTCTTAATTCCGAAGATTTCCTCTGGAATGCGAATCTGCATGTCTTCCCGTACCTTGACCTGGCAAGCGAGGCGCTTCCCTTCGGCGGCTTCCCGACGCGTCAAGTGGTTCATTTCGGTGGGCAATACGTCGCCACCACCGCTGTCAATATGACACTCACACATGGCACAGGTACCACCACCACCACAGGCAGACGGTAGGAATACGCTCTTGTCAGACAATACGTTCAACAAAGTAGTACCCGGCTGTACCATCATTGGGTTCTCCTCGTCTCCGTTTATAACAATCTTCACTTCTCCTTGCGGCACCAGACGGCGACGCGCTGCAATCAACATGAACGACAAGGCCAAAATGACTGCCGTAAAGAGGACTACTGCTGAAATTATCGTTCCCATATCTCTGAATTTCTTACTATGCTTATTATTGCGCAGAAATTAACCGTAATTTTTCTTAAGGTCTTTAGAATAATCAACACACTTGAAGTGAATCGTTTAGTTGCTTATTCTAAAGACGAAAATTCCGTCTAATTTCGTGCTGTTCTTAGTACTTAAACGTTTGCCGATTAGTGGAGTTCGACAACAAATAACGCTAAGTACTTTGTTAGTTTACTAATTTCCACTAAAAACCGTCGGGTCAATTCCCATCAGGCTCATAAAGGCAATACCCATGAGGCCCGTCAAAATAAAGGCCATTCCCAAACCGCGTAGGGCGGGTGGCACCTCCGAGTAACGAATCTTTTCGCGGATGGCCGCAATGGCGATGATGGCCAAAAACCAACCGAAACCACCTCCCAAGCCGAAGGCCACGGAGTTCGTCAGCGTGTATTCCCGTGCAACCATGAAGAGCGATCCACCAAGGATAGCACAGTTCACCGTGATGAGGGGCAAAAAGATACCGAGGGCGGAGTAGAGCGCCGGAGATACTTTCTCTACGATCATCTCTACTAGCTGTACCATGGAGGCAATAACCGCAATAAAGAGAATGAAGCGCAGGAAGGTCAAATCTTGACCAAAGACACCGCTTTCGCTCAACAAGTATTCATTAATCAACCAGTTGATCGGCATAGTTACGCCCAGTACGAAGATAACGGCCAAGCCCAAACCGAAAGCTGTTTTCACCGTCTTGGAAACCGCCAAATAGGAGCACATTCCCAAGAAATAAGCCAAGACCATGTTTTCAATAAAGGCCGACTTGATGAAGATATTCATAAATTCTCCCATGAGAAATCTTTTTTAAGTGTTGAGATGGTAGAGTGGTCAGGTGGTGAGGTGGTGAGGCGTGCAATCACAACCTCACCACTCCACCACCTGACCACCTCACCACCTAAATTAAGATACGTCGACCAGCTTCGTGTTGTAACTACGCTGAATCCAAATCATGATACCGATGATGAACATCGCCGCGGCGGGAAGTACCATGAGGTTGTTGTTTTCGTACCAGCCGAACATCCAGCTCTGCCAGCCCGAGGTTGCTGCGGTATTGATGGTGTACTCGATACCTGCTTCTAGGTTCGTAGGACCGATGATTTTCCACTCGATGGGGCTACCGGCGAAGAGGGTTCCTTTACCGAACAGCTCACGAATGAAGCCAACGGCAATTAAGATGGCACCGTAGCCGATACCGTTACCGACTCCGTCGAGGAAAGAACGCCAGGGCTTGTTGGCCATTGCGAAAGCTTCCAAACGGCCCATCACGATACAGTTGGTGATAATCAGACCAATGTATACGGACAGTTGCTTGTAAACAGGATAGTTCGCCCACTTCAAAGTCATTTCTACGATCGTTACCAGAAAGGCAATGATGACCAATTGCACAATCATCCGCACTTGCTTGGGGATGTAATTGCGCAGTAGCGAGGTAAACAGACTCGAGAAAGCACATACAAATACCACTGCGATGGAAATGACCACAGATGGATAAACTAGGGCCGTGACGGCTAGCGCCGAACAGATACCCAATACCTGTACGGTAATCGGGTTATTGTCATTTAAAGGATCGGAAATGAGCTTGCGTTCGTCTTTGCCGAACAAAGGCTCTTTAACTTCCGGTGCGGTTTTTACTTCAGCCATTGGTAGCTAAATTTATTGGGTCTACTTGCGTAGTTGGTTTGCAAAACTATTTTTCGAACAACATGGATTCCATGGCCTCGCCCTTGATCGTTTCCAGGTACGGAAGATACAGGGCAATGCCTTCACGCAACATCTTATCCACGCCGTCCGCCGTGACCGTAGCGCCGGAAATACCATCCACTTCGTATTGGTCATTCTGAGCGCCGCCTTTACGGACTTTCACGGACTTGAACTTACCATCTTGGTAAATCTGCGTACCGATAAAATTATCAGCGAAAGCAGGATTATCCTTGATCTCCGCACCGAGGCCGGGCGTTTCTCCCTTGTGGTCAAAAGAGGCACCGGCGATGGTGTTGACGTCACTCTCCAGGGCGATATTACCCCAGATGGCATCCCATAATCCTTTGCCCCGCACGGACATGATGTAAAACTGATTGCCGTCATTTTCGTACTGGAACAAAGGTAAGCGACGATCTGCTACGTCTTTCTTGTTTTCCTTCTCCATATCGATGGCCTCGGCCTTGACCCCCTCCACCACTTGACCGGTAGCGTCGAGCACCGTTTGGGTTACTTTGGTGTCAAATACCTCCAGGACTTGCTCATCAGTCATGTCTTTTACCGTCTTGCCTTCTTCAAGGCCCAGATGATTATTGACCGCTGACAATACGGCACGCTTATTGAAAATCGCTTCGTTTTGCTTGGTGGTCTCTAACGTACCTTGACGTAGGCCCGTGAGCACTAAAGCTACGGTTATCGTCATCAGCGTCACGAAAAATAATACGTATTTACTACTATTCTTATCCAAGAGTCGAGACTTTGTAGTGCTGTTGAAAAAATAGCTTTTCAACGGGACTTAGTTTTATAAAAACAACCTGATCGGTTGGATTTTCTATTCGGCGGCTACGGCTTCGCGTGGCGTGGCAGCAGCTTCCGTGCGCACTTTAGCAATGGCTGCCTGACGTGCCGCGCGGCGGTTGACGTTGGCTTCCAGTACGTAGTGGTCAATCAGCGGGGCGAAAACGTTCATAAACAGAATTGCCAACATCCACCCTTCTGGGTAAGCTGGATTCAGCACCCGAATAATCAAGCCGACAAAACCGATAAAGAAACCGTATATCCATTTGCCCGTAGGCGTCGAGGCGGCCGTTACCGGATCGGTAGCCATGAAGGCCATCGCAAAGAAGAAACTGCCCATGTAGAAGTGGTAGTACCAAGGCACCGCCAAAAACTTGAGAATACCCGGCGTAT
>JBCDGT010000392.1:0-4455 GCA_038750915.1 Bacteroidota bacterium | reverse complement strand
GCCATGGCAAACTTGAAGTGCTCATTCATGGTCTGTTCACCTTCCTCGGCTAACACCAACCGATTGCATTTTCTGAGGTACTAAAAGGTTTCCTTCCCAATACCTATTTTGGCGCTTCATGCATTCATCGCGGCATTGTGAAGCCTACTTTTCCATGCCCAATAAGACCAATCGCAAAGCTTATGTCCACCTATTTTTCCGCTATCCCGACCATTAAATTCGAGGGGCCCGATAGCGACAACCCATTTGCCTTTAAGTACTACGACAAGCATCAAGTAGTCGCTGGAAAGACCATGAATGAGCACTTCAAGTTTGCCATGGCCTGGTGGCACACCCTGCGCAATACCGGAGGTGACCCCTTCGGCCCCGGTACTGCCCGCTACCCCTGGCTGGGGGATCCAGACCCCGTGCAAGAAGCCAAGAATGCTGCCGATGCTGGCTTCGAGATCATGGAAAAGCTTGGACTTGATTACTTCTGTTTTCACGACGTAGACCTGCTCGACGAAGCAGGAGCAGACCTAGCGACCTACGGCAAGCGTCTCGACGAGGTCACGGACTACCTTAAGCAAAAAATGGCCGCTACTGGTAAGAAAGTGCTCTGGGGTACGGCCAACCTCTTCAGCCACCCCCGTTACATGAATGGGGCAAGTACAAATCCCGATTTCAACGTAGTAGCCTACGCCGGTGCTCAGCTGAAAAATGCCATCGACGCCACCATCAAATTGGGCGGAGAAAACTACGTCTTCTGGGGTGGCCGTGAAGGCTACATGAGCCTGCTCAATACCGACTATGGTCGTGAGGTAGATCACTTGGCACAGTTCCTGACCATGGCCCGGGATTACGCCCGCACGCAGGGTTTTACCGGCACCTTCTTCATCGAACCCAAACCCTTCGAGCCTAGCAAGCATCAGTATGATTTCGACAGTGCCACCGTGGCCGGCTTCCTGCGGAAGTATGACCTCATGGACGATTTTAAACTAAATATCGAAGTTAACCACGCCACCCTGGCCCAGCATACCTTTCAGCATGAGTTGGCCGTAGCCGTAGCCGAAGGTCTTTTGGGCAGCATCGACGCTAACCGTGGGGACTACCAAAATGGTTGGGATACCGATCAGTTCCCCACCAACGTATCCGAACTCACCGAGGCCATGCTGGTTATTTTGGAAGGCGGCGGCCTCCAGGGGGGGGGCGTCAACTTTGACGCTAAAACCCGGCGGAACTCTACCGATCTGGCCGATATCTTCCACGCCCACATTGGTGGTATGGATGCCTTCGCCCGTGCGCTCATCGCTGCCGATAAGATGCTCAAATCCAGCAAGTACAAGGAAATGCGCGAAGAGCGCTACGCTTCCTTCGATTCCGGCAATGGCAAGGCTTACGAAACCGGTGGCCTTAGCCTGGAACAACTCGCCAAGATCGGCCAGGAGCAGGGAGAACCCGTACAGACCTCCGGCCGTCAAGAATTGTACGAGAATATTTTACTGCAATACACTTAGTGGTAGAGTTTCTGGTTTATCAAAGTTTACCTCAGTTTATTACCTCTCCCCGACCCTCTTCAGACCGCTGCGCTGGAGAGGGGCTGGGGGAGAGGTCTATGACAGCCGACAAAAAGTCTACCAAAGGAAAGCTCCTTACCTAGCGGCTAATAAAACCATCAATCCTTAAGCGACAAGACTTTCCCTTCATAAAGCCTTACTGGGCCTAGTAACCCAGCTGGTTCCAGCGTAGCATCAGCTCTAGGGGCGTGGATCGTCCAGGTTTTACGATCTGCTTCCGGCAGGTTGGCGTCGTAGACCAGGCGGTTATGCCAGGTGTTCGTTACGGTAATCTCTAATTCGTTGTCACCAAGTTTTAGTTGGGAAGTTATATCCGCCCGAAAAGGAGGTGCCCAAAGCCTAGCTACCAACTGACCGTTGAGGTGAATTTCGGCTAGGTTAGCTACTTTGCCCAAGTCAAGTAAAAAGCGACTATCCGGAGCTAAAGCTTCGATGGTTAACATTTTTCGGTAAGTAGCAGTACCAGAGAAAGCACGATCGGCCGGAGCGTCTAACTTCGTCCAGCTGGTCAGCTGGTCTAAGGAGATTCGCTCCGAAGCCCCCCACCCGCTAGGAAAGGAGAGGTCCCAATCCCGGTCTAGGTGGTTAACCTGTATTCCGTTTGCTTGCCGATCATGTTTAGTGCCATCAGGTTTATATACAGCATAAGCCCCTTCCTTCCAGACGAGTAATGCCTCACCATTTTTGCCCCATTCCGCATGTGGGTCTGCGGGCATAAGCCAAGGTTGGAGGGTATCCTCAGGGGTTAGGCCCGCAAAGGGATAAGGTGCTCCGATATCGGCAGTTGTCTGATCATTAGCATTGAAGAGTGTTGCTTGATGGTGGGTCACCTGCTGCCAGCGAGGGTTATCTTCGCGATTACGAAAAACTAAGAAAGCGGAACCCGCTGCCGGCAAGTCAATTGGCACCGAAGTATATTCTCCTTCCCGCTTGAAAAGGGGGACCTGGTGGACCTCTCCCGTCATCGGATCCCAGAGCTCAGGGGTTCCTTGGGTGCGGAAACGAAGGTTACCACGTAAGGGAACAATTCGGTCGGCTGATAAGAAGTAAATATCCCTACCACCTGAGCGGCGATGGTACCAGCCAACGGAAGTGAGCTGTGGTAGATCAGGAGCAATACCTAAGTTGGCTAGTGCAGGCCCAAGTGCCTGCCCCCAGAGCAGTTTACCTGCGCCAATTTGGCGATGCCCCGTTTTACCAGGAGAAGCTCCCCAGAGCTCAGCAATTAGAAGAGAGAACTCGGCATCAGCAGCCATGCCGCCGCTTAGGCTAGGGTTTCGTGTTGGTGGCGGGCCAATTACGGTAGCCCCCTGAGTCAGCAGTTGTTGGATTCTTTTTAGGGTTTTCACCGTCATGCCCGAACAAGTACTTTGGGGTAGCCACAACACTCGCCAAGAATTACCTTCGGGTGTACTGAGGCGGCCATTTCTTACCTCGATTCGGTGCATCAAGGCATCAAAATTTACGTAGTCGAATTTGTAGCCTGCTGGAAAGGGATGGTCCTGGCGGGGCTTATGGTCGAGGTCGTCGCCGAGATACCATAGTACGTCTGTTACGGGGAGCCCTTGCTGTAGGAGAAATTCACAACGGGCTAGATAATCGGTAAACTGAGGCATATACTTCCACCAGGTTTGTCCCCGGAGGAAAGGGGTCCCGATACGGCTACCGAAGGAGGTACCGGGCACTACATCCAATCGAGGGTTATGGGTATAGGTGTGAAAGATCAGGTGGTTTACCCCCAGTGCAAAGTGTTGGTCCGCCCGGTGTTTGAGCATAAAGGGGTGCTCATTCCAGCGTATCCCTACGTTGGTAAAGGCTTCAGCGGCGATCACGGGTTTGCCGTAGATATGGGCGGCAGAGACGGCGGGATGGATGGGTTTAGTCTCGAAACCACCCCAGTGGGGGTCATTCGGTTGCCAAAATTCACACATCGGAACGTCCGCGGCGGCGTAGTACTGTAAAATATCTCCTGGTGACACATCGCCAAGGGCAGTTTCAAAGGATAATTTCAGTCCACGTTCTCGGCCCAACTTTGCCAAGTGGCCGAAGTAGTTTTCTACGAGTAAGTCGCTGATAGTAGCCCGCCAATCCCGCAAAAAACGCTCGGACTTCAAGGGATCATCGATGATCCATCCAGCCAGGGCTGGCAGCCACTTTCGGAGCGGATAGCCTCTCCGTGTAGTGAATTCAGATTCCATTACTGGGGTCCAGGTTTGGGTATAACATTCCCAGCTATCGATTAACATTCCTTGCAGCTGCCCGGCAATGGGGCCACCTTTCTCGGTTAGCCGACCAATGTAGCCCGCAAAGTGCCGTTCGGCTCCTTTAGGAGAAAGTTTATCACATTCAAAGCCCGTTGCTTCCGGTGGCGCCGGTTTGTTCTTGACGCCCGTATTCACGTGCCCAAAGCGGACAATCGTCCAATTGCCTTTCGGGGCCTTCCAGCGCAGCTTACCGTCGGGTTCCAAGAATTCAGAGACGTCTAGTATATCCTCAGCAGCCACCCAGGCTTGTGGATTCTGTATCAGGTTGACTTCCTTTTCCTGGCTACGAAGGGCGTAGCCTGCTTGTCCTCGCCAATCGTTGGTTCGGGCCGCCGAAGACAATTGCAAGTAGTCTAGTTGTAAGGGATAGCGATTATCAAAGGTGAGGCGAAAACGCCGAGCAAAGACATCCGAAAACGCTAAGACCAACGACATTTCTAGCTGCCGATCCTGCCAGGTTCCTCTAGGAATTTGCCGCTCCCCAACCAGTTTCCAACCCGTCGGACAATAAGCCTCCAGGGGTATAGAAGATGCGGGGTAAAAGTTGCGCCGCTTCAGCAGCGACTCCACCGGAGGGAGGGCGAGGGAACGAAAAGGAACCGGTTCGGCAAAGCTTACTTCCAGGTAAGTCAGGG
>JBCDGT010000391.1:0-4468 GCA_038750915.1 Bacteroidota bacterium | reverse complement strand
GCCACAGTGGGGAACCTTCGTTCCGTTCACGGATGTCACCGATGAGACTGGCTTGGTTGTCGGCATCGAGGAGACCAATTTTTGGAATGGCAGCGAGTTCGGCCAGTTCTTCCTGATTGAGGTAGGTGAGGTCGGATTCTGTACGGTTATAATTGAAGGCAAAGGCATCAACGACTTCTTCGCCGAGGAGCAAATCGTAGACGCCAGCTTCGGGAACCTGGCTGTTTAGGCTCAAAAGGACACGATTATCGACAACCCGCTGCTCGGGGATGAACTCGCCACCGGAGCCACGGAGTTTGTAGACCAGATCGGCCGTAGCACCGCGTTTGTTGGTTTGAATCACTTCATCGCGACCGATGGTGTAGGCTGCTTGGCGCCGCCGCCCACTACTGATGCCCATCTTATAGAGCATGGGGATGAAAATCTCGGCGTTGAGTGCCAAATTGTTTAACTCACTGTCGAGGGGGGCGGTGCTAAGGTAGAAGTTGCCCTGCCCGAGCGAGTATTTGGCCAGCGCTGTGCTACCGTCCCGATACCGCAGGAGCGCTTCCTGCCGGCGGCTACCTACACGACCGAGGGGATAATTGGCCTGAGTAGTAGGTAGCCGGAGGCTGGCCGTCCGGTTACGGAAAACGTCGCGAAAGACGAATTCCTGACTGTTGAGGCGACTAACTTCTCGGATAGTTTCTTCGTAAGTGCCCAACTCATCGGCAGACAGGCGACGAAGGAAAGTATTATAGCTATTGATATCCGCTCCGGCTGGTGGGAAAACGAGCAGATTGCCACCATTATCAACGTACTGTCGGAGCTGTTCGGCAAGACCGGAGCCAATGCCTTGTTGGTCCGTCATCACTACCAAGTCGTAGGTGGATAAGGAACCATAATTGATATTGCGGCTACTTACGTAGGTGGGGGCAAAGACACTCAGTCCGCCAAGGGCGGCACCAAGGTTTCGATTGGGTTGCCCATTATCGTCGATGTTCAGTACTTTAACTCGGTCGGCAACGTTGAAGGTGAGGTGGTAAACGTCATCGAACTGCACCGGGAAGTCGGTAATGCGCAGTTCCGCCGAGCCAAGGCCTGCCTCGCTAATGTTGAGGTAGACGGAATCGATGATGTAGTCTTGAGCGGGAATCGCCAGGGTTCCTTCAGGTTTATTCTGCCCGCGGTAATTGAGGGATAAGCGGACGTTGTCCAGGTCTTCTATACCATAATTTCGAACCCTTACTAGTAGTAGGTTATTCTGGTTGAGTTGCGGGACCGGCGCTTCGAACCATACGGAATCGATGCCGACATTGCGTTCGCGTACGGCGTTTAGTGGTACTAGGTAATGTTGTACTGAAGTATCTAGCTGAGTGGGGGATAGGTCGGAGATGTTGCGCTGAAAATCTGAGATCAGGTAGCTGATTCGATTGTCAATTTGTTCCGTATTCAGGGCCGAGCGCTGGCGGGCGGTCACCACACTCAGCCGGCGAGAGGCTGGAGATTGCTTGACCGCCTCGATTAGTTCGAGGGCTTCCTCCTGGCCAACGAGGCGTTGGTTACGGCCACTAAAATTATTGTCCAGTATCTGGAACCTATCTTCGACTCCGTAGGCATTAACAATATCTCTTGCGCGGTCTTTCGCAATTTGTAATAGCGGGGCACTATCACTTTCCGCTCCCATACTGAAACTATTATCCACGAAAAGGCTCACGGCCTTGCGGCCTTTTAAGACTTCATTGGCCGAAGGAATAAAGGGCTGCGCAAAGGCGAAGATCAACGCGGCTAAGGCCAGACATCGGGCCAGTAGAACCAAAAGATTCCGCAGGCGGCTTCGCATACTGGTCTCTTCCTTAACCTCCTTGAGGAATTTCACATTGCTGAAGGCCACCTTCTTGAAACGGCGGAAATAAAACAAGTGAATGATGATCGGGATGGCAAGTGCGGCCAAGGCCCAAAGAAAAGCGGGGTAGAGAAACTGCATACGTAGGATACAAGACGAACTGGGACGGGGTATTGTTTTGTGGGGAAGACAAAGATAGACGTGCTGGGCACTTTTAGATGTACTTCGTGCTTTTAGACAGGACGCGCCCTTGGTAGACGCCGCTAACGCGGTTCGTAGTAGGTAGACGTTTACTATGTAACTGATAGTATTAATAGTATGATAGTAGAGCGGTTGCCATACTACCGAACTACCAGCGTACGACTCATTTATCCACTAAGAGGGCGCAGCCCGTCTAACAACTTAAGGCACGGAGTGTGTCTATCCACTAAAAGGCCAGCGGCCGTCTACCATGATCGTACTCCGCCAGCGGCGGACTAGATCATCGCCTCTGGCTTCACCCAGGCGTCGAATTCTTCGGCGGTTAGGTAACCGAGTTCGATGGCGGAGGCCTTAAGCGTAGAGTCTTCTTTATAGGCTTTTTTGGCAATTGTGGCAGCCTTGTCGTAGCCGATCTTGGTATTGAGTGCCGTGACCAGCATGAGGCTGTTATTGAGGTGCTCGGTGATCTTCTTGTGGTTGGGTTCAATGCCGGCGGCGCAGTTCTTCTCGAAGCTACGAGCAGCGTCGCCGATGAGACGGGCAGACATCAGGAAGTTGAAGATCATCATCGGCTTGAAGACGTTGAGCTCGAAGTGGCCGGTACAGCCTCCGACGTTGATGGCAACATCGTTACCCAGTACCTGGGCCATGGCCATGGTCAGGGCCTCGCTCTGGGTAGGGTTCACCTTGCCGGGCATGATGGAACTGCCGGGCTCGTTGGCCGGGATGATGATTTCACCGATGCCGGAACGGGGGCCGCTGGAAAGCATCCGGACGTCGTTACCAATTTTCATGAGGCTAACGGCTAGGGTCTTCAGGGCGCCGTGGGCTTCTACGATGGCGTCGTGAGCGGCTAGGGCTTCGAACTTGTTCTCCGCTGTGCGGAAGGGGAGGCCGGTGAGCTCGGCTATCTGGCCTGCAACGTTGACGGCATAGCCTGTAGGAGTATTCAGCCCCGTTCCTACGGCGGTACCGCCTAGGGCTAATTCCGCTAAGTGGTCAAGACTATTTTGAACGGCTTTAAGGCCATGGTTGAGCTGGCTAACGTAGCCACTGAACTCCTGGCCTAAGGTGAGCGGCGTAGCGTCCATAAAGTGGGTGCGGCCAATCTTCACTACCTTTTCCATCGCTTCACTTTTTGCCTTGAGTGTGTCGCGTAGTTGTTGTACACCCGGGATGGTATTTTCTACCAACATCTTATAGGCGGCAATGTGCATAGCCGTTGGGAACGTATCGTTCGAGGATTGGCTTTTATTGACATCGTCATTCGGGTGCAAAGCCTTTTGATCGTCGGTGAGTTGGCCACCAGCTATTACGTGGCCGCGATTGGCAATTACCTCGTTGACGTTCATATTCGATTGGGTGCCGGAGCCCGTTTGCCAAACAACTAGGGGGAATTCCTCGTCGAGTTTGCCTGCCAGAATTTCGTCGGCTACCTGCCCAATTAAAGCGGCTTTAGCTTCGTCTAAAACCCCTAATTCAGCGTTGGTGCGGGCGGCTGCTTTTTTCAGGATGGCGAAGGCACGGACAATCTCGATGGGCATCTGCTGGCCACCAATTTCAAAGTTCGTAAAGCTGCGTTGGGTCTGGGCGCCCCAATAGCGATCAGCTGGGACGTCAATGATGCCGATACTGTCTTTTTCCTGGCGAGTCATAGAGTGGTAGTTTTGGTCCGTTGGTCTTTTGGTAATTTGGTCCTTTACGGAGGGCGAAGGTAGGAATTAGTACCTGGTAGTTGGTACAAGCAAAAAGGCATTTGGTTGAAGCAAACATCTCACTAAATACCAAGGACCAAAACTATTATTCTGGGCGCGACCGCAGGTGGCCACCGAGCTCGCCGAGCGTGTGCTGGGAAAAGACGAGAAATTCAAAGAGGAGGAGATAAATAAACCGTCAAGAGGAAGGTTTCTTAGTTTTGTACTGCATATGTTTTCTTTCTTACAACAACCTTATCCCATTTCCGAAAAAGGCCCCAGGCAACAAATGTTGAATGGGCTACTGGTGGGAACTTTTGTCACTTTATTCCTGATTATTTTTCAGCCTTTTGGTACTGACGATGTCGACTTCCCGCGTAAGAACCTCTTTCTCGCCGGCTACGGATTCATCACGGCAATAACTATTTGGGTGGGCGGGATAGTATCGTACAGTGTAGCTACTCCAGCTAAATGGACGGTAGGTAAGCAGCTAATCACGGTCCTCTCCATCCTCTTTCTTGGCATCACCATAAGTTATTTCTACTTATTGCTCTTGGACGGTAGCCCGTCTTGGCGGAGTTACCGCATATTCGTTACTAATGCGCTCCTCGTCGCGGTATTCCCTGTGGTAGGACCAATCCTGCAAATCGTCGTTCGGTGGAGCTTTCGTAATCAAATTGAGAGGCCAAAGAACCTGTTGCCCACTCAACATTTAAGCCTACGTCTAAACTAAATTGCTTTGAAGAAT
>JBCDGT010000390.1:0-4473 GCA_038750915.1 Bacteroidota bacterium | reverse complement strand
GTAAAGCCAGCAACTTATACGCCTTATGGTGAGGCGTGCGGAGCAACTTTAGGTCTTCTTCCATTTCTTTCAAAGACATGAAGTGGGGATCACTTGATTCATCACAGCTTACGTAAGCAATGGTGCGTTCATCCAAAAAGCGAGCGAGGGTATCTACGTGAGCATCAGTGTCGTCACCGATTAATTCGCCGTCGGTGAGCCAATAGACATCAGTACGCTTACCGAAGTATTGACGCAGGATTTTCTCGGCTTTTTCCGGTTCCGACCAGTTATTTCGCCCTGCACCAAGTAGGCAGGTGGTCGTAGTGAGAAGGGTACCCATACCATCGGAATCAATGCTTCCGCCTTCCAGCACTAAGTCCACTTTTTGGTGGACTACTTTGGGAAATTTAGCGGCCTGTAAGCGTGCGGGAAGTTGGTTGTCCTGGGCAGCGGAAAACTTGCCACCCCAGCCATTGAAAGTGAAGTCTAAAAATATGGGCTGCTTATCGGAGTCTAAGACGGTGATGGGGCCATAATCGCGGATCCAGCAATCGTCAGTCGCAAGTTCGAGTACTTCCCCCTCGAAGTCCTTCGCGTAATGGGAATAGTGCTCGGGGTCCGCCACGATTAACAAGACGGGGGTCACTTCATTCACCAGATTAGCCGCCTGAATCATGGCTGCCGAAGCAGCAATAAGTTGATCGCCCCAGTCTCCTCCGCGTCGTGGAAAGGCGAATAAAACGAGTTGTTGTGGCTCCCATTCGGCGGGCAGACGCATGGTTGGTGTTTTGATTCGTTGGTCTTTTCAAGAGACTAAAGTACCAAAAGACCAAAACACCACTTTACCTTTACCACATGCAAGGTCGTCAACTAATTCGAATCTTTTTTATCACGAGCATTTTGGGCGCGGCCGCGGGTGCTATGTGGAGTTGTGCGGCGGAGGAATCTGGCCCACCCGAGATGATTCCTCAAGGAATGGTCTGGGTGGAAGGCAACGAGCACTTAGCGGGTTTTCTGATGGATGAAACGGAGGTTACTACGGCACAATTTCGTTCTTTTATTGAAGCAACGGGCTATCAAACCGAAGCAGAAGACTTCGGTTGGTCGGGTGTTTTCAATCACGATAGCCTGGCCTGGTTACCCATCGACTCCGCTACCTGGGAGTATCCCAAAGGGCCGGATTCAGCGGCTGCATTGCCCAATCATCCGGTTACCCAACTCAGCCTGCGGGACGTAAAGGCCTACGCAGCGTGGGCCGGGAAATCCTTACCCACCGAAGAGCAATGGATGTGGGCCGCCTCCCAGTCGGGGCAGTACGATGAATTCCCTTGGGGCAAGGAAATGGTGCCCAACGGAAAGTACCCTGGCAATTGGTGGCAGGGCCCTTTCCCTTATGAAGATGCAGTGCTGGACGGTTTTCCCGGGATAGCGCCCGTAAAGTCCTTTCCCGCGGCAGCCAATGGCCTCTACGATATCTCCGGGAACGTCTGGGAATGGACCATCAGCACCAATCCACGTACGGGAGAACAAGTTATCAAAGGAGGCTCCTTCCTCTGTAGTACTTCCTATTGTACGGGCTTCAACCTGCGCCAAAATCAGTATACGCCAGCCGACAGCGGGCTCAATCACCTAGGTTTCCGTTGCATCCGGCAAGAATAAAAAGCCCCGCCCCCCAAAAGGGAAGCGAGGCTAGGTACATGGAATTAATGAATTCTTTAGCCTTGTGCTCAGTTCTTAATGGCGGACGACCAGCCGCTGGGTCGAGCGTTCCTCCGAGGTGAGAATACTGACCAGGTATACTCCTGTGGGGAGTCCTTCCACTCGTAAATTCAATTGATTAGCCTCCTGTACCTGATGGTGTTGCAGTAACTGACCCGTAATACTGTAGAGGCTTACCTCTTTCAGTGGCTCTTCCGTAGTCAATAGTACTTGCTTACTAGCGGGATTTGGACTGAGTAAAAAGTCTGCTTCGCCAAATCCCCTCACTTCTGCTAGTGTAAGCTTGCCCGTTTCACGGATACGCCGCTTGGCCCCTTCTCCCGCCTGGGTGTTGGCTGCATGATAGCCAGTGAGGATCACCTGATCTACGTAAACTTGGTCCCCGTTCATATCCGCATCACACTGGATGCGGAATTGACCACTCGTAGACAGGTTAAAGTTGCTAGCATCCAGGGTGATGGTCGTGTTGTAGTAGCTATTATTCGTGAAATCCGTTCCACTCACGTAGGTGGCTACGGTTTGCCAGCCGGAACCGTCATTATAGCGTACCCAGAAGTCTTCTCCGGGCTCCATCCCGTAGGGATAGAAGTAGAAGTCTATCTCCACAGCGCTTAATCCACTGAGGTCAAAAACAGAAGAGGTCATCGAGGAGGCTCTTCCGCTATTATCTCGCAGGCGAATACAGTATTCCCCTTCGTAGCTACGTACATCTTTGTCGCGATAGCAGTCGCTACCACCGTCTACCCAGCCATCCATTCCCGTCTCGAAGTAAGCGGCTGAAAATTGACCAGTATTATTACTACAACCGGAAGTGGTTGCGGTAACTGTAGTTCCGGCCGATTCATTTCCTGCCGCATCGATCGCGGTAACCATAAAGGAATAACTGGTACAGGGACTAAGCTGGGGCACCGTAACTGCGGTTCCGGGGATCGTACCTAGCAAGACGCCTTCCTGGTAAATACGGTATCCCGTTACGGCTACATCATCGCTAGCGACGCTCCAACGCAAATCAATAGTTGTTTCGGTAGGGTTGATGGCTCGTAGGTTAGACGGAGGGGAGGGCGGGGCCGTGTCTTGCTCTGAATTTCCGAGGCAAAATTCAGTGGTTTCGCTTCGAGCAAAACTGGCACCAAAGGCTAAGGTGTCTGATCCATACCTTAAGAGATAACTCCCTTGTCCGTAACCGCAACAAAGTCCGTCACCGTAGGCGTCCAAGATGGTAAAGATGTAGCAGCCCCCCGCTAGACAAAGATCTACTGTAAGGGTGCTCCCATCGGCTTGATTACCGTAGGTGCCACCACTGGCTACGGCCTGTCCGGCGGCATTTGCTAACCGCCAACTGGTTTCTTCCGGGTAGTTGTCCAGTAGAATAGTAAGCGTGACTTCGTTGCCGGTACAACTTGGCGGTGATGGACAATCCGGACAGTCGGGGCCACCGCAGTCAATTCCAGTTTCCTGACCATTCCTGATCCCATCCGTACAAGTCGGTGCTGCGCCGGGGCCGGCCGCTTGCAGGGCGCCGAGCGCGTTGACCCTACCATTGGCGTATTCTGTATCCGGGCCAGGTGGGCCCATGTCGATTGCCGTTGTGTAAAGGATGTTCTTTACTTCCGTGGAAGTAAGGCTTGGGTTGTACCCGAGAACGAGCGCAGCCACTCCGGCAACGATGGGACAAGCCGAAGAGGTACCTCCGAAAGAATTGGTATAGTTACCACTGCTGTAGCCGGCACTCCCCATACGATCGGTGGTTCTGACGCCAGCACCCGGCCCACCAACGTTATTGGAGGGCGCCATCAGGTCTAAAGCAGCGCCGGCATTGCTGTACTCTGAGCGGACCCCTTGATTAGTGAAAGCGCCCACTGCAATTACGTTGGGGTTGCGTGCGGGAAAGTCGACACAGTTCTTATAGCCATTCCCGGAAGCAAAAACAACCACGGAACCTAGCCCCCCGCGCCCATTCTCATTGGCATCGGCGAGAGCGTCATTAATGTTGCCATAGTTGGCGTAGCAAGTGGTGTATCCCCAGGAATTACTGAGTACATCAGCCCCTTGATTTTTTGCCCAACTAATTCCATCCGCAATATCCTGGGTGGATTCCCCACCCACGAAAATATTGACGGAAATTAGGTTCACTAATGGAGCTACCCCCCGTACTCCGAGGTCATTATGACTAGCTGCGATCGAGCCCGCACAGGAAACTCCGTGGGCGCCGTTGCTACGTGGGTTGCCGTTACCATCATTGGCGGGGCTCCAGCCAGCCGTATACCGGCTGTTACCAGCAGCATCCTGAAAGTCTTCGTGTGCCTCTAAGCCGTCGTCGATTACGGCAACGGTGATGACACTTGACCCTAGCGAAATATCCCACGCTTCTAGAGCATTACAATCGGCATCTTCCTGGCCCACTACGCCGTCCAGGGTCTGGCCGGTATTGTTCATTTGAAATTGTTGAGCAAAGAGTGGATCCTGATAACGCTGGATTGGTGCGTAAAAATCAGGTTGAGCAAAATCAAAAAGACCACTTTCTGCCAGGGTATTAGCTACTGTAAAGGCTTGATCTAATCGCGCCAGAGTGATTCGATAAACACCGAATTTTTTGACGATCTCTTTTACGGAGAACCCAGATAAGAGGCGTTGTAACTGACCTCGATCAGTCTTATCTTTTAGCTTGGCAACAACGGTCCTGGTAGGAAACATTACGTAGCCATCAGGCAATTGATAACCGGTACTTACTTGTACTTTTGGTGTGGAAAGACCGAGCTTATTTACAACGGC
>JBCDGT010000389.1:0-4476 GCA_038750915.1 Bacteroidota bacterium | reverse complement strand
TTCCACCAATGCCGAATAGAGAGAATTTACCCGCTTTACTGTTACCAAAATCAATGTTAAACGTTAGGTCGCGATAATCGGGCGTAGCGTTGGTACCGATGGGGATGCCGATGGCCTCGGCAAAGCCCACAAAGCTGTTACGAAAACTGACAACAAAGCTGCCCCCCTTATTATTTAATGGACCTTCGGCTAGTGCCTCCAGCCCCGAGAAAGTACCTAGCTGGGCCATGAACTCATAGCGGTCGCGGTTCCCCTTCCGCAACTGTAAGTCAAAGACGCCGGAGAGGGCATTACCGTACTCTGCGGCGAAGGCACTGGTCGCAAAATCGGAGTTCGCCAGCATATTCGGGTTAAGGGCAGAGACCGGGCCTCCGGTAGTGCCAAGGGTGGAAAAGTGATTGGGGTTTGGAATTGGGATGCCTTCCAGTTGCCAAAGTAGGCCGGCGGGACTGTTCCCCCGAATGACGATGTCGTTACGGCTGTCGTCTGAAGTAGCCACCCCGGCTAGGTTAGAGGCCATTCGGCTGACGTCGGCCCGGCCGCCGGCAAAGCGGTTTACGCTCTCGGCCGTGAAGGTCTGACTACTCACGGTAGCCATTTCGTTGATGGATTCTCCCGGATTTGTGCGTGCCGTAACGGTTACCGTTTGGAGGTCGTTGACGCTTTCTTCCAGGCTAAGGTTTAAAATAACTTCCTTGCCGGTGTTCACCAGCACGTTGGGCAAGTTGCGGGCTTCGTAGCCCAGGTAGCTGAGGCGAAGGGTATGGCGGCCGGGGGGCACATCGGTGATGGTGAAATAGCCATCCAAGTCAGTAGTTGCTCCCTTAGTAGGTTCGATGGTCAGCAGCTCTACCGTCGCCCCGATTAGGGGCATTTCGCTCTGGGCGTCGGTGAGATAGCCTTTGATGGATTGTGCTTCCAAAGAACTTCCAAGGAGGGCAATGAGGAAAATGGCAAAAAGAATGAAAAAAGAAATCAGGTTCGCTAATGAATTAGTAGTTGTTGCTTTCATGGCTGGGTCGTTGTTTATATTCCACAAAAGAGCAGGGGCGCGGCCGCAGGTGCAAGGTGCGGATGGATGAAGCATCGTTTAGAGAAGATGAATTGTCAGCTATCGACGTAGTGGCCTCCCTTGCTGACTAAGGGCCCCAAAGCAGTGCCATAGTAGCGGAGAAAAAAGTACTTTTAGGCAATGCCCTCCACCCAACTCTCTTTACTTACGGACAGCGAAGTATACAATCGTCACATCGGTATTTCTCCGCCGCGCCTCCAAGACTTCGACGTACGCAGCTTTAGCGACAATATGGCTACGGTCACTCTGCAGATGTCCCCTTTTCGCCTAGGCTTTTACCAGTTCGCCCTCTTGGAGGCCGGTAGTGGGACCGTTGGCCAAGACGGAAAAGCCCAGGCCTTCAGCAATTACACCCTGTTCTTCAACGTCCCCGGACAGATTATTTACTGGGATATATCTCCCGATTGGCGAGGGTACTACTTCAATCTTTCCGAGAGCTTTTACACCGTACCCTTAGAAGGCTTCCCCCGGCTGGCCGCCTTGCCATTCTTCGCCAACTTCACTCCCGGTATTCGATTATTGAAACCCGAGGCCGAACAGCTCACCGGTCTATTTTCCCAGTTAGTTGCCGCTCGTGAATTACCAACAACTCATTTTCACGCCATTTCAAAAGGCTTGGTGAATGGGATATTAGCCTATGGCCTGCGGTATTATGCGCGCTATGTTTCGGAAGAAGCGGTCGCTGCTACTGACCAAAGTCCTGCGGCCCGCTTTGTCGCCCTGGCCCGCAAAAGAGTAACGGCCCTCTCCCTCGGCTTACCAGCTCAACCACTTACTCCCGGGCAGTTGGCGGAGGAGCTATTCGTTAGTCCGCAGCACCTTTCCGCGGTCGTAAAGGAGGCAACGGGGCGTACTCCTACAGTTTACCTACAGGAGACGCTAATGCAAGAAGCCCAGAAACTGCTCCGGGCAACCAGCCTGCCAATCAGTACCATCGCCGATCAGTTAGCCTTCACCGACCCCAGTTACTTCAGTAGGGTGTTTAAAAAGGTAGTAGGCAAAAGCCCGGCTGCCTACCGTCAGGAGGGCCTTGCTTCCTAAAAACGGCCTTGGCTCACGTTCAGCGAGCTCAGTAAGCACCCGCGGCCGCGGCCTAATGCCTAAAATTATCCCAGGCCTTCCGAAAATTGTCCTACTCGTACGGATGGTTCTCCCCTGATCTTTGTGGTATCACCAACCAAAACAGTTTTACCATGAATTATTATCTCCTTGGCCGTTCTGGCCTCCGCGTTTCCCGCCTAGCACTAGGCACGATGACTTTTGGCTCAGAATGGGGCTGGGGTGCCAAAAAAGAAGGAGCCCGCGAACTCTTTGACCACTACGTCGCCGCCGGCGGTAATTTTTTCGATACGGCCGATCTGTACACCAACGGCACCAGTGAAAAGTGGCTGGGCGAGTTCATCAAAGACACCCGCTCCCGCGACCGGGCCGTCATTGCTTCTAAATTCAGTTATAATGCCGAGCCAGGCAACCCTAATACTGGCGGTAATGGTCGCAAAAACATCCTGCGGGCGGTGGAAGGCTCTTTGCAACGACTTGGTACCGATTATCTCGATCTCTATTTTCTCCACACCTGGGACACCTTTACTCGTCCGGAGGAAGTGATGCGTACTATGGACGACCTAGTGACTTCCGGCAAGGTCCGTCACGTCGGACTGAGTGATGTTCCAGCTTGGTACGCCAGTCGTGCGCAGTCTATCGCCGAATGGCGTGGTTACGAACCTATTTCTGCGCTACAGATGGAGTACAGCCTAGTAGAGCGCAGCATCGAGCGCGAGTTCGTTGACCTCGGGCAGGAAACGGGCATGGGCATCATGGTCTGGAGTCCACTCGCCAGCGGACTACTTTCCGGGAAGTATCAACCCGGTGCCAATGGTGTTTCCGGAGAAGGTCGACTCTCCCAACTGGCCGACTCTGGTAACCCAGCCTTCGCCAAGTTCACCGACCGCAACTGGCAAATTGTTACCACCCTAGAAGAAGTCAGCAATGAAATTGGTCAGCCAATGGCCGCCGTAGCGACCAATTGGGTGGCGAACCAACCGGGTGTGGGCAGCGTGATTGTTGGTGCCACCAAACTCCACCAGCTGGAGGCCAATCTCAAAGCGCTTGATTTCAACGTCCCCACCGAACTCATGGCGAAGTTAAACGCCGTTAGTGCGCCCAAAACGTCTTTCCCCTACAGCTTTTTCACGCCCGGCATGCAGGCCATGCTCACTGGCGGAGCGCCTACTGGAAATAAGCCGACTAATTATGCTCCTAGTCGTCTGATTGCCGGAGCGCCGGTGGGAGTGGAGTAAGCAAATGGTAAATCGTATTTTCTATTTAATGCATGGCATTCTCTTCTGAAGGTCCCATATTTCCGTAGGAAGAGGGTGCCATCATTATTTTTGTCAAGTCCGCTATTTTGCCTTCGCTCCCCATTTGCTTACTCCATGATCAAAGTCTACCGCACTATCGCCGCTTTTGCCGCTAGCATCGGCCAGGCATTTGATCAGGATTTTGATTTTACCATTCATCGAATTGAAGAACTACACGGCGAAGGAGCCGTGGAATCACCGCCTTTCCGAACGGAGTATCACGCCTTTCTACTTGTAGAATCTGGTAAAGGGAGTTATACTATTGACCAGGCCAGCTTCCCACTTAAGTCAGGTTCTTTTTACTTCACTAACCCTGGCCACGTTAAATCCTTCAAAATGGCGGAGACCATCAGGGGGTACATTATCACCTTCACCGATCGCTTCCTGCAAAGTCATTATGCCGGTAAATTGAGTGAAGCCTTTCCTTTTTTGTACGATCAGACCGTTCCAGTATTGCAGCTCCCCGCTCCAGAATTCACCGTTTTACAAAGGCAAGCTGAGGGCTTAATGACGGCTTATCATGCCATCAGTCCGTTTCGAGCCCGTATCCTAGCGCATCAAATGATTGCCTTCCTCTACGCCACCAAGGAGATATTACTCAGGGACAACCGCCGGTTACCCTTCAATTCTCGCGCAGAAGAATTGGCTATTGATTTTCACCGTCGGCTAAATGATTACATACTCCAGCTGAATAAGGGCAATCGTCGGCCACCGCAAGTTCAAGAGCTCGCCGAAGCAATGAAGGTACAGCCCGCCTATCTAAGCGAAGTACTCAAAAGCACTACGGGCAAAAACCCCAAAGACTGGATTGACGAGCGGGTACTAACCGAAGCACAAACCCTATTGCTAAACACCACCAACTCCGTTGCCGAAATTGCCTATCGCTTAGGTTGGGAAGATGCCTCGAATTTTAGCCGCTTTTTTCGACGACGTACTGGAAAAAGCCCGACCGTATATCGTAAACTAAAAAAATGACCGGTTAGCCCGAAGTAGTGACCTGTTGGCGATGGCGTTCTACGCTCACCTTTGTAATTGTCAATAATGACG
>JBCDGT010000388.1:0-4479 GCA_038750915.1 Bacteroidota bacterium | reverse complement strand
GGACCTCGGAGCGTCTCTGACCTAAGTCGAGACCTCCGAGGGTCCAGCAGAATAGACATCGACCTAGACAATTACATTGGATTAATTCGCTCGATTCTCGGGCAAAGGCACAAAAAAACGCGAAGTCACTAAGCCAAAATATCCTTCACTACGTGCCCATGCACGTCCGTCAGTCGGTACCGGCGTCCTTGGTGCTTGAAGGTGAAGCGTTCGTGGTCTACCCCCAGCAGGTGGAGCATCGTAGCTTGCAGATCGTGAACGTGGACGCCGTTTTCGGCGATGTTATAGCTGAAGTCGTCGGTTTGCCCGTACACCGTTCCTGGTTTTACCCCACCGCCAGCCATCCAGATACTGAAGCAGCGGGGGTGATGATCGCGCCCAAAATTGGTCTTGGTGAGTTTACCCTGGCTGAAGCTGGTCCGGCCAAACTCTCCACCCCAAACTACCAGGGTATCTTCTAGCAGCCCCCTTTGTTTAAGATCCTTGATGAGGGCTGCACTGGCTTGGTCGGAGCTTTTGCACATCTGCTTGATGTCCCGCGGGAGATTACCGTGCTGGTCCCACCCCATGTGGTAAAGCTGGACGAAGGGGACATCGCGCTCGGCCAGGCGACGGGCCAACAGGCAGTTCGCGGCAAAGGAGCCAGGTGTTTTGGCATCAGGGCCGTAGAGATCGAAAATGTAATCTGGTTCGTCGCTGAAATCCGTTATTTCCGGCACGCTGGCTTGCATCCGGTAGGCCATTTCGTACTGGCTGATCTTAGAGTCGATCTCGGGGTCGCCCCAGTTTTTTTGCTGCTCTTTATCGAGGGCTCCGAGTACGTCCAACTCCCGGCGTCGGCGCTCGCGGTTGATGCCATCGGGATTATTGAGGTACAATACGGGATCTGCACCAGAGCGGAAACGCACCCCTTGGTGGTGGCTAGGTAAAAAGCCGCTACTCCAGGCTTGCATGTTCAAATTCTGAGTATCTGCTTTACCCTGACTGAGTAAGACTACGAAGGACGGAAGGTTCTTATTACTGCTACCCAAGCCGTAGCTCATCCAGCTACCGATACTAGGCCGGCCAACTTGCTGACTACCCGTTTGGAGAAAGATCACGGCCGGCTCATGGTTGATCGCTTCGGTGTACATGGAATTGATGACGCAAATGTCTTCCGCTACCTGGGCGGTATAGGGCATTAATTCGCTGAAGTAGCCACCTGTCTTCGCATGTCGGGTAAAGGCATAAGGAGAACCAACAAGGGGGAAACTCGATTGCGCCGCCAGCATACCCGAAAGTCGCTGGTTACCGCGTACAGAATCTGGAATTTCTTCTCCCCAGCGATCATTAAGGATCGGTTTATAATCTAAGGTTTCGATCTGGCTCGGAGCACCACTCTGAAAGAGATAAATGATCCGTTTGGCTTTGGGTGCATGGTGGAGTCTCCCCAGCGCCCCACCGTTATTGAGTACCTGCTCAACTGGATTCGGACTACCTAGCAGATTTCCGCTCAATAGCCCGCCCAGCGCAAGAACTCCCATTCCCTTCGTCGTGGTTTTAAGGAACTCGCGGCGGGTGCGGTAGTAGAGGGCGCGTTGGAGATCGGTCATGAGTTGGTCTGTTGGTCTGTTGGTCGTTTAGCTAAACTAATAATACTAATAGACTAACCTACCAATAGACTAATTCTTATAATATCCTTCCGTAGAATTCAGCACTGTATTGGCTACTCGGGCCAGGGCGGCAACCTTGGCTTCTCCAGCACTGAGGTTAGTTTCGTGGTAGCCGGTACTTAGGAATTCCTGGGCGGCCAGCGGATGCTGATGGAAGTAGGTTAATTCGTCTTCGAAGTATTGAGTCAAGATTTCTTTTTCCCTGGCGGTGGGCGAACGACCGATGAGGCTCCGAAAAACCTCATTCGTTGCCCGCGCCGGGTCTTCGTTGGCTTCGAGGGATTTGCTAGCGAGCACACGACAGGCCTCCAGGGTCATCGGGTCATTTAGCAGGTAAAGGGCCTGCAGGGGCGTGTTGGAGCGCTGGCGGCGCACCTGGCATTCGCCGCGCGTGCTAGCATCGAAGATCAACATAGCTGGTGCCGGAGCATTACGTTTCCAGAAGGTATACAGGCTGCGGCGATAGAGGCCATTGTCTTTGTCCACGTCGTAGCCAGGGAAAAAACCATGGTTAGTGGTTTCCCGCCAGAGCCCCTTAGGCTGATAAGGGAAGACGGAAGCTCCACCAATTTTTTCCTCCAGCAAACCGGCGGCGGCCAAGACGTTATCTCGGACCATCTCAGCGCTCCGGCGGTAGCGTGGGCCGCGGGCCAGCAGGTAGTTATCGGGGTCAATTTCTTCCAGCTCGGGGCGAATGACGGAGCTTTGCCGATAAGCGGCGGTAGTGACCATCTGCCGGATCAGCCGCTTGACGTTCCAGCCATTTTCGCGAAAGTCTACCGCTAGCCAATCCAGTAAATCCGGATGACTAGGTAGACTGCCCTGATTACCGAAGTCTTCGACGGACTCCACAATGCCACGGCCGTACATCAGGTACCACATTTGGTTGACGGCCACTCGGGCGGTGAGGGGGTTGTCCGGCCGGGTAAGCCATTTCCCGAGGCCGAGGCGGTTATTAGGCAGGTCTTGCGGCCATGCCATTAGCGCTTCCGGAATACCGGGGCTTACCGGTTCGCCGTGAGCATCATACACCCCGCGCTCCAGAATGTAGGTGGGCCGCAGGCGCGTATCATCGCCCATTACCATAATTTCCCGCACGGTATCAATTGTCTCCACCGCCCGGGTTCTCAGAGCGGTTAGTTGTGCTCGTTTATCAGCTAGCAATGGTGCTTGGTGGAGCCTAGCGTACTCCTCTACCACCTTGCCTTCGTCCTTTACTCGGTACCCGCGGTCGCGCCCTGCGTATAAATAATCGGCGATCAGTGTGCCCGCTTCGACGTTCAGTACCCGAATTTCATCCACTCGGCCTTGCACAAAATCTTGGTCGTAGTGGCGAGCGCCCAGCATCAGGCCCTGGTAACGTTCATAGACGAGCGGCGCTGACGTTGTGTAAGGTACGGTGCTGCGTACAAGGTGATCGCGCATGACGGAGGGAGTAACCATTTCACCATTACGATACACCCGCATTCCGGCGGCCTTACTGCTGCCGTCGTGGGTCCAAACGAAGTGGGTCCATTCCCCGTTTTCCAGGGCTTGATCGACTCGCAGATCAATACTTTGGTAGGGGTAGGCGTGGCTTAGGCGTAGGTGAACACGGTTGCTGTCCACCCAAACATCCCAGCCGCGATAGCCCTGATTTTTGTTGTTGCCGTGGTAGAGCACGTGCCCCTCTTCGGTGAATTTATTCGCCTGAATCCAGAAGCTAACCGTAAAAGGTTCGCTACGTTCGAAACGAGATTTATCTCCATTCACTACGTACTGTCCTTCCCCACCTTGTACGGCCCGGCCGAATTTTCCGGGTACGAGTTTCATGTTATTGCGGAGGAATTTCCCACCTACCGCCAGGTCGCGTTGCTCCCCGTCAAAAGTGAGATGATGGACGGTTTTCGACTGCACGTATTGTCTTAGTGCAGGCAATTTGGGCGCGGCCGCAGGTGCTGGGAGCTGTTTTTCAAGAGCCGTGAGGCTTTGTTCCTCCTTAGCGATCATTTCCAGGAGGTGAGCGTGAATTTTTTCCGTCTGCTCATCTGGCAGGGGTAAGGTAGGCCCGGCGTTCATGGAATACTTATTGGGCACCATCTGCCCGTTTTCCAAGGAGTTAAGCGCAAAGATGGCATCGCCCCGCTCCACAGTATTATTGAAGAAACTGAACAGTTCGAAGTAGTCTTTCTGGGAGATGGGGTCGTACTTATGGTCGTGGCAACGGGCGCAGCCCATGGTCAGGCCCATGAAGGCCGCTCCTACAGTATTGGCGCGATCAGCCACGTACTCTACCCGAAATTCTTCCGGGATGATGCCTCCTTCTGAGTTTTGCTTGTGGTTCCGGTTAAAGGTGGTGGCCAGAATTTGCTCTCGGCTGGCATTTTCAAGCAGGTCACCACCAATTTGCCATTCGATGAACTGGTCGTAGGGCAAGTTATCGTTATAAGCCCTAATCACCCAATCACGGTAGGGCCAGAGGGCGTGATGGAAGTCATCCAGGTAACCTTCCGAATCGGCGAAGCGGGCTACGTCCATCCAGTAAGTAGCCATGCGTTCTCCGTAGGCGGGTCGGGCCAGGAGATCATCGACCAGCTGCTCGTACCAATCCGGCCGCGTATCGTTTTTCCACTGATCAATTTCCCCAAGGCTGGGCGGTAGGCCCGTTACGTCAAAGAAGACGCGGCGGATGAGGTATTCCCGCTCGGCCTCGGGAGCGGGTTCGATGTTTTTTTTTGCCAATTTTGCGGCGATAAAGCGGTCGATTTCATTATTCGCCCATTCAACTCCAGCGGTAGGAATTTCCGGCCGAACTGGTGGGGTAAAGGCCCAGTGATTCTTGTATTCC
>JBCDGT010000387.1:0-4487 GCA_038750915.1 Bacteroidota bacterium | reverse complement strand
CTTGCCTGGGCGCGTGGGGTTCATTGCGGGACTACGTCCCTTATCCACCCCACGATTCTACCAACTCGCCCACAAGGGGCTCTACCAATTTATCTTAAGCCCCTTGAGGGGCAAATTGGTCTGATTAAGGGGTATCGGACGAGCTTAGCGAGTACGGAGCCCCTTACTAAAACGTGTAATTTATTATGCACACAAAACCATTGGTGCCATTTTATGGGGAAGACGGTCGGTAGCTTTACCGGACTAAAACGAGTAACCGTGCGGAAATTCATCCTCCTTCTCTTTACGCTATTATTGATATCCAACCTAAGTGCGCAGGAAGACAATTCGCGGCCAAATGTGGTGGTCGTTCTGGCAGACGACATTGGCTTAGGGGATCTTTCTGGCTACCGTCGAGCGCATACACAAAACATCATTGTGGAAACCCCCAATTTGGATCAGCTTATGCGCGAAGGTATGTCCTTTACGGATGCCCACTCTCCGGCAGCCTTGTGTGCCCCTTCTCGCTACAGTGTTATGACGGGCAACAACACCTACCACAACTATGCCCCCTGGGGTGTTTGGGGTGCTTATCAGCCCAGTCCCATCAAGCAGACGGACATGACACTTGGCAAGTTGATGCAAAAGGCCGGTTACCAAACCGCCTTTTTTGGCAAGTGGCATATGGGAGGAGACTGGCTCCGAAAAAGCAAACCCACTGAGATTTACCGAGGACCACGCAACAAGCCACAATTGGACATCGACATAACCAAAATCGTTGGTGCTGGCCCCAAAGAGCAGGGTTTCGAGTACAGCTTGATGTTTCCCGCTGGTATTCAAAACGTGCCTTATGCCGTTTACGAAAACCATACTTGGATGCCCCTACATCCTGAGTCAGAGATCACAGAAATCACCCAAAAGAAAATGGATGGGCTAAACGTAATCCTCGATAAAGAAGAAGGCCTGGGGGATTCCCACTGGGACCCGCACGACATGGGACCGCTCCTAGCTAATAAGGCCGTTGATTACATAACGAAAGCCACTACTGACCAGCCATTTTTTCTTTACTACTGCTCACAGGCCGTCCATTTGCCCCACACTCCGCCCGTTGAATTAAATGGGCAAAAAATCAAAGGCAGCACCCCAACGGCTCATTTAGACATGATCAAGGAGCTCGACGTCCAAATGGGGATGCTGATCACCGCGCTTAAAGAAAAAGGGGTTTACGAGAACACCCTATTTATTTTCACTTCGGATAACGGTGGCTTAGTATTTGCCAAAACGATGGCTACTGGACATCGCCCAAGCGATATCTACCGTGGCGGTAAAAACCAAATTTACGAAGGTGGTCACCGAGTGCCCTTCATCGCCACCTGGCCCAATGAGATACCAGCAGGAAAGACCTCTAATGCACTACTCTCCGGCACCGATATACTGCAAACCCTCGCAGAATTGACGGGACAAGAACTAGAACCAACTCAGGCGATGGACTCTTACAGCCTGTTACCTTTATTAAAAGCAGATCCCCAGTCGGCGGCTAGAAAACAGCTCTTAATCCAAGGAGGTACTGGCAGAGAAGTCATCATTCGGGATGGCGATTGGAAACTGATCATTCAGTACACCAAAGACGGGAGTAACCAGCCCAAAGCCTTGTTCGACTTGTCGGATAACCTCACCGAAAATGACGCAAAGAACCTAATCGAGGCTCCCCAACAACAGCAGCGGATTGAACGGATGTACCAAACTTACAACGCTATTAGGAATGAAAAACGACAGACGGGTAGTAAGTAAAAATCTTACCCTACAACTTCACTATGCGTCGCCGGTAGATCATACCGGCTTGGTCCGTAGCTCGCAGTAAGTAGTACGCCCCTGCGGGCAGGCCTTCTAAGTCTAAGGTGCCGGCCTCGCCGAAGTAACCAGTTTGCTGGAGGAGGCGACCCGCCTGATCGTAAATCCCAACCGACTTAATCTGTTTACCGGGTAGTCGAATTTGAAGTTCCCCTGCCGTCGGGTTTGGGAATACCTCCAACTCATTGGGGATATCCGCTTCCCGGACGGATACCGTCTCGTCCAGATTAAAGCGGACCTCCGCAAGTCCTGCACAATTGGGGATTTCTCCAGCAGAAGTTAGGGCCGTTAAAACCAGGAATCGTGCCCTGACTCCTTTTAGGTCAGGGCCAATAACTCCAGCATAGTTGCGCCGACCCGTTGCGGGAGGAAGGTCGACTTCGCCCCAGCTGGTCCAGCTATGTCCGTCGAGGGAATAATCCACCGCGAGGCGAGTGACTCCCAGTTCTTCCATTCCAGGCTCATTATAATTCCAGATAGTACTGGTGCCCAGGCCATACTCTGCGCCTAAATCAAAGTGTAGCCATAAGCCTGTTCCCCGCACAGGGTTTGGGTTTGCGGAAGGTGTACAGCTCAACCACATGGCCTCAGGCCGGGTATCATGAGTAAATCCTTCTGGCCAACACTGAGCCTGTAACTGAGAGAGTACAGTAAAAAACACTAGGCTGGTAAAAAGTAGGAATAAACGTTGCACGGGTCTAGATTTATAGGTTGAGGAAACCAATGGGTGAGGCGGGAGTATTAGGGCTATAGAAATTACCAATGTTCGGTAAGACTGTACTCAAGTCATTCGGAGAAACGCCCATCCACAGAGCCAGTTCTGCGAAGTATTCATCGGTAGCTGTTGTTGGGATCAGGACGCCGCTACCCACATCAAGGTTACTGTTCAAACCCAGGTCGGGATACAAGCCGTAGACCTCACCACCACGCACTGCCCCTCCCATAGCCAGTACGTTTCCACCCCAACCGTGATCGGAGCCATTGCCGTTGGACGTGAGGGTCCGAGCAAAATCAGAGATGGTAAAGGTGGTCACACAGTCTTCTAACCCGAGTTCGGCCATTGCCGCCTGAAACTCGGCCAGCCCCAGACTAACCCCACGGAGCATACCCGCTTGAGCATCGATTACTTCATCGTGGTGGTCCCAGCCTCCGATGGTGACAAAGAACACCTGCCGCTTAAAACCAAGGGTGTCTCTAGCTGCCATAGTCCGGGCGATCATCTCCAGATTTTGGGAAAAATAGCCGCCGGAAAAACGTGTACTAAGCGGAGGGACATTACCGACCGCTTCGGCAAACTCCGAATTGGCCGCCAACCCTACTTTAATGGTGTTGGCGTAGGTCTGTTGAAAGATATTCTGATACTCTTGCTCCAGTAGGTTATCAATAGCGGTGGTTTGGATTTGCTGAAAAAAGCCAGGCTCACCGTAGCCGTAAATGGTTTGCGCACCACCGGCAGCGGCATTGACGCTGTACTCTACAGTCTGTCGGCCCGCCTGAAACACATTATTACCGGACAGCGAGACATTCATGGAAATGTTCTCGTTGTCGTTCATCGAGTTGAGCAAATCAGCCAGCTTACCTCCCCACCCGATCGCTTCTCTCCCCTGTGGTACGGAGGTTTGCCACTGCTGGATCTGGTCGGCGTGGCTAAACAGTCCTACGGGCAGCCGGTGGCCACCAGCCTCGATCTGGACTTTGGTAGTAGGCTCGATCAGGGTGCCTACGTTGGCGATAAAAGCCAGTTTTCCTTGCTCATACAATCCTTGCACCTCTGGCATCGACGGGTGAATTCCCAAATCCAGCCCAGTTTGTAAGCTGGTGGCAAGCGGCAAAATATTTGCCTGGGGAAGGGCCAGATTGGAGCGAGTCGTAGCGTAGGTAGCGTGCTCGGAACTCCCACGCGGCACCAACATATTATAGCTGTCGTTCCCTCCGGCCAGCAGTACGCAGACCAAAGCCCGGTAGTCATTATCGACCATGGGATTCAAGGCTGCTCCGGCTGCGGCGTTAAGCTGGTTTAGGCTGAGCCAGGAAGAAAGAAAGGGCAACATCCCCATGCCCGCGCAGCCGGCGGTTTGTAAGAAGTTGCGACGGTTGTATTTAGTTGACATGTTGTTGTTTTAGTAGCTGGCTTACCGCAGGATAGCGAAGTCCGGAGAGATGAGTAGTAAGTAGAGGGCCGCCTTAAAGCGTAGGTCAGGTTCAGCCACCTCCAAGTCTTGCAGCACCTCAAGAATGGTACTGCGGGTTGTATCGGAGAGGAGGCCGTGGCAGAGTATCAAGTCCAATTCATCTACCATGACGGCGTCATTTTCGCGGCCGGCGGCTTCCCGATTTTGGAAGCTAATGCGGAGGTCTTCCGGCAACTCGAGTTCTAGTAATTCGTATAGGGCCCCATTATTCATCGGAAAATCACCAAGCGACCAGAGGAAAGAGAAATTGATGAAGGCAATGGAAGTAGCCGAGTTGTGAATCTGGAACTCGGGTCCGAAAAGCCCCCTTTCGGCAATGGGACCATTGGGCTGATAATCGGGTTGAAAGAAGTTGAAAACACTCGGGGAGAACAATGGGCTCTGCCGCAGCAGGTTGCGAAAATCGTTCATATTGTGCCAGTACTCTTCCCGGTCGTTACGAGCGGAGAGTGACCGGAGTAGGTG
>JBCDGT010000386.1:0-4491 GCA_038750915.1 Bacteroidota bacterium | reverse complement strand
TGATTCCCGCCATTTGGTTGCTCATCCGGCGCTACGACAATTTCCAACGCGCAGATACTGTCGCCGCCGAACAAGCCGAGCAAAACCCTGATCAACACCAGCAAATTTCCTGGACCCGCACGCAGGTGCTACAAGACCGCCGTTTCTGGCTACTCTTCCCTGCTTTTATTTTCATCCCCTTTGTCTTTACCGGCTTGGTTTTCAACCAATCTGCTATCGCAGAGACCCGCGGCTACGCCGCGGCTTGGATGGCGCTGGGGTTGAGTGCCTACGGGCTTGCGCGAGTCTTGCTACTACTCTCGGCCGGTAGTTTTACCGATCGATACGGGCCGGAGCAATTACTCCGCTTCGTCTACCTGCCTGCCTTGACCGGACTAGCCTGCTTACTCTTCGTTAGTGACAAAGTATCCGTACCGCTGTTCTTTGGCTTGATGGGCATTTCCGCAGGGGTAGAGTCGGTCATCTGGCCAGCCTTATGGGCCGAGCGGTACGGCCCTCGCTTCCTGGGCAGCATTAAAAGCACCGTTAGACTACTGGTGGTGTTAGCTTCGGCCTCCGCTCCGGTAGCTTTTAGTTTTGGGCTGCAAATGGGTCAGGAAAGGTGGCTGAGCTTTATCCTAGTATACGGTATTTTTTGCCTGGTTTTAGTGTGGGTAGAATACCGTATTAACTCATCCACTTCTTCAAATAATAAGGAAAAATAGGTTAAGGATAATAGCCAATGAAATTGCCTAGCCTTAGAATGAGTTCATGATAATCTACACCTTAACCCCAAGCAACTGGTAGTGAAAAGCTTATGTCAACTTTGGGACACAAGCTTTCTTGCCGACCAAGCTTTCGGAGGAAAGGCTGTACTTTACCGTTGAATAACGACTAGTAACACCAGCAAATGTCTCGTCCTTTCCTGTTATCCCTCGGCCTAATCATTTTCAGCACCGCTTTTCTTTCCGCTCAACGTTTGAGTTACCGGCAGGGAGAGTTGATCGTACAATTGGGCGCGGACGTAGATGCAAAAAGTTGGATCAAGTCGCAGTCAGAAATAGACCGGGTGAAGCAACTCAGCACCCGTAGTAATATCTTTCTGGTTCGGTTTGACTTTACCCGATTTGGGGAGCAACAACTGCGCCAACAATTCTGGCAGGACCCAGCGGTGGTGCTAGTCCAGCTCAACCACTTAATAACGCACCGTCGGCGGCCAGACGATCAACGCTACGATGATCAGTGGCAATACCGCAACCTGGGCCAGATCAACGGTACGGTCGGGGAAGATCTCAACATCGAATCTGCCTGGGACATTACCACCGGCGGCCTTACCGCCAATGGCGATACCATCGTGGTGGCGGTGATCGACAACGGGGTACAACTCGATCACGAAGACCTGATCGACAATCTCTGGCGTAACCACGATGAGATCCCTGGCAACAATCAGGACGACGATGATAATGGCTACATCGATGATTACTATGGCTTCAATACCGCCGCCAACAACAGTGATGTGAGTGCCGGCCCTTCGGATGATCACGGCACACCCGTAATGGGCATTGTTGGGGCCGTAGGAAATAACAGCATCGGGGTTACGGGGGTGAATTGGGATGTAAAGGTGATGAACATTCGCAATAATTTCTTCACTTCCGAAGCAGAGGTACTACAAGCTTACAGCTACGCCCTCGATGCTCGCATCTTGTACGACGAGACCAATGGAGACAAGGGTGCCTACGTTGTTGCCACCAATGCTAGTTGGGGCGTTGACCGGGGGAATGCTGAGGAAAGCCCCATTTGGTGCGGGCTTTACGACCGCCTCGGGGAAGCGGGCATCATCAATATGGGTGCCACCATCAATGACAACATTGACGTTGATGTTTTGGGGGATCTTCCAACGAATTGCACTTCTGAATTCCTGATCGGCGTAACCGAATTAGACACCAACGATGAAATATTCCAAGGGGCAGGTTTCGGCAATGTCTCTATCGACCTGGGCGCTTATGGTCGCGATGTTTTTACCACCACCATCGGCAATAGCTACGGAACCTTCCTCGGCACCTCCGCAGCAACGCCACACGTTACTGGGTCCGCCGCCTTACTCTACTCTGCCCCTTGCAACACCTTCGCTCAACTACTGGAAGCAGACCCTGCTGCCGCAGCGTTGATGGTTCGCGAGGTCATCTTAACCTCCGTCAAACCGAACACCTCCCTAGAGGGTATTACGGTCACTGGTGGACGACTCGATGTGGGAGCGGCAATGGATGAATTGATGTCGCGGTGTTCGGATTGCCTAGCCCCAACCAGCTTTACGGCTATTCCAAAGGAGGGCTCCGCCACTGATATCGAAGTAGACTGGCGGGCTATTGCCGACCTGACGACCGTCAACTTACGGTACCGGGCTACCGGCACGACGGAATGGACGACGGTTGCTAGCCCTACCGCTCCTTATACCATAGCTGGCCTTAACATGTGTGCCAGCTACGAGGTGCAACTTACCGGAGCTTGTGGCAGCGTAAACGTGGCTACAGCGATCCAGCAGGTGGAAACCGATGGTTGTTGCCTCATCCCAGAAGATTTGGCCATACAGGCAAGTGCGAATCAGCGCTTCTTCTTGACGTGGACACCGCTGCTGGCCGGAAAACGCTATCAGGTTCGCTACCGGAAGGCGGGTGATGAGAACTGGCTTACCCGCACCTTTACCCAATCACCCCAGGTAATTGCCGGTGGCATCGAACCTTGTGTGGAGTATGAGTTTCAGTTTCAAACAGACTGCGACACCATCCTAACCGGATTCGGGCCGGTCACCACTCTTATCAGCTCTGGCTGCGGGGCCTGTCAGGAAAGTAGTTATTGCCTACCCGAAGATTTCGACAATTCTCGGGAATGGATCAGCGAGGTTAACCTTGGTAACCAGTTGCTCAATCGTAGTGGAGCGGAGGATGAAGGGTATACCAGTTTCGGCGAACTCACCGATCGAGCTTTCGTACGCGGCGGCGTCTACCCTCTTTCACTTACTCCCGCATTTCTTAACGGAACGGATACGGAAGAATTTAAAGTCTACATCGATTGGAATCAGGACGGCATCTTTGCCAGTAACGAATTACAAGCAGAGGTTACTAGTACTAGAGGAGCTCCGGCAGAAGCCATAATTACTGTGCCAGAAGACGCCGAATTACTACTCACCCGGATGCGCGTCATCATGGAATTTCGCAATGTCAGTGGCGGGCCTTGTTCCGATAATGGGGACGGTGAAGTAGAAGATTATTGTATCCGTATTGCCGAAGCCGACCTTAGTTGCCCTGCCCCTCGCGAGCTACGTGCCGTTTATGACGAAGTGGAGGGTCTTACTCACCTCAGTTGGCAGTCTTCCGCCGCCGCCGGAGGAGACTACAGCCTGCGCTACCGCTTGCAGAATTCTACCGAGCCGTGGACGGCGCTTACCTTGAATACCATCCAGACCGAAATTCAAGACCTAAACCTCTGTGGCACCTACGAAGTAGAAGTAGCTAGTATCTGCGGTGGCACCGTAGGCAACTACCGTCTTTTCTACTTCAACGACGAGTGTACGGATACGGATAATCCTCGTTTAGCCGCAGGCCTTTGGTCGGTATTCCCCAACCCCGCTCAGGAGGAGACGACCGTCAGCTGGCCCGCCAACACACACGCCAGCGGCTTAAGGGTATTTGGTGTGGACGGCCGACAATACTTACCTCTGACCCAACCGGCCACTAGCCAAACAAGACTTGACGTTTCTTCCCTGGCCGCGGGACTCTACCTCATTGAACTACGCCTGGAGGACGGAAGAACTGGATTGAAACGGCTGATCGTACGCTAGTCTATTACCTTGACTCCCTAAGTCGGCTACAACCGACTTCACCTCAGTTGCGTTACTCCTGCAATGACCTTTAACGATATCCGTAACCGTATCAGCCGCAACGGTAATGCTTCTGCTCAAGGAGATCAAGATTTTGGTTTTGGTGACAAGGTAGCTCGCAAGCCTGGTACCCGTCTGATTAACAACGATGGCTCTTTCAACGTCACCCGCCACGGACGGAGCATCTTCGCTCCTTACCAAAATCTAGTAGAAATGAGTTGGGGGCGTTTTTTGTTGTTCACTTTGATTGCTTACATTATTATTAATGTAATATTTGCTGCCGGCTTTTTAATCATCGGCTCTGATTCTCTTTCTAGTATTGATCAAGGAGAAAGTTTTTGGCATCGGGCACTCAGTTGCTTCTTTTTTAGCGTTCAAACTTTCACGACCGTAGGCTACGGAGGGATGGCCCCCCTGGGTATTGCCGCCCACGCCCTGGCCTCCTTCGTCGCTCTTTTTGGCTGGATTGCACTGGCCATCGTTACCGGCCTCTTTTACGCCCGCTTTGCCCGGCCCTCCCGGCTAGTAATATTTTCCGAGCAAGCAATCATCGCTCCGTACGGGGAGGGCGGTCAAAGTTTACAGTTCCGGATCGCCAATAAGCGAGATACTAACCTCATTAACCTCAGGGCTCG
>JBCDGT010000385.1:0-4493 GCA_038750915.1 Bacteroidota bacterium | reverse complement strand
CTACGGTAAAATGTGGCGTGTCGGCGCTAATGAGACGACCTTAGTCACCTTCTTCGAACCCGTCTCTATTGACGGAAAAGACATCAAGGCGGGTACCTACGGACTGTTCGCCGAAGTGAACGAAGGTGAGTGGGATTTCATCCTCCACAAGAACACCCAGTCTTGGGGAGATGCCAACCACGACGCTAAGGACAACGTGGCTACCTTCAGGGTAAAGACGGAGAAAACGCCCAATACCCTCGAGGCACTTTCCATCGCTTTAATGGAAAAAGATGGCCTGGTCCACCTAGTTGTTGGCTGGGAAGACACGATGGCTCGCTTGCCGATTAAGGTGAATAAGTCGGTTAAGTAAGCCGTTATCGCTTTTTAAACTTTGGGCGCGGCCGCAGGTGCAGTGTTTGGTTTGTTGGTATTTAGTAATTGGTTTTTGGAATTAAACACCAACTACTAAATACCAACTACCAAATACCAGTTACTATCCACTAAAAATACCTGCGGCTGCGCCTTTTCTGTGTCTTTTTGACTCAGAATGACGATATTTGGGGCTAGACCGTATTACCGGCTATCCATATACCATTTATCGATCATGACTAAGCACTACGTATTTCTCCTTTTAGCAACTCTTTGCTGGAGCTGTCAATCCCCTCCGGAGGAAAGCAACACTACGGAAACACCCACGGCTACTGACCCGCAAACCGCCGCCCTTGATTTTGCCGTTGAGCAATACAAACGCCTCGATTCAGCAGTCCCCGATTCTCTAATTCCCCGCAGCTTCGAGAATGGGGAGCATTTACTGCGCCCTTACCGCTACTGGACCTCCGGCTTTTTCCCCGGTAGCCTAGTCTACCTTTACGAGTACAGTAAGGATCCGGCCTTGAAGCAGGCATACGAAGACCGTTTTGTTTACCTGGAAGAACAAAAAAACAACACCCGTACGCACGACGTCGGCTTCATGATTCAGTGCAGCTTCGGAAATGCCCTGCGCATTACGGGGGACTCGGCACGTTACGTACCCATTATCGTAACCGCGGCAAATTCCCTAATTTCTCGCTACGACGAAAATCGGGGGCTGATCGAATCTTGGTCTTGGCGCAATGAGCTTAACTGGGCTTACCCGGTCATCATTGATAATATGATGAACCTGGAGTTGTTGTTTTTGGCCACCCAGTTAACGGGCGACGATAAGTACGCCAACATTGCCAAATCTCACGCAGACCAGACGATGAAAAACCACTTCCGAGAAGATAATAGTAGTTTTCACGTAGTCTCCTATAATCCCGACGGTACTGTAGAGAAAAAGAACACTCACCAAGGCATTGCTGATGAATCCGCCTGGGCGCGCGGCCAGGCTTGGGGGTTGTATGGCTACACCATGATGTACCGCTTCAGTCAGGAAGAACGCTACCTGTCCCAGGCTCGTAAAATTGCGGATTTCGTCCTTACCCATCCTCGTTTACCAGCCGATCAAATTCCCTACTGGGATTTTGACGATCCTGCTATCCCAAATGCCCCGCGGGATGCCTCCGCCGCAGCCATTATGGCCTCCGCCTTAATTGACCTCGGGGACTTTACTAGTGACAAAACTTATCGGATGGCTGGTGAGGATATGATCAACAGCCTGGCTTCGGATGCCTATCTGGCCAAAGCCGAAGAGAACGGTAATTTCATCCTTGAGCACAGTACTGGGAATAAGCCGGACGGTAGCGAAATAGACGTGCCGATCAATTATGCCGATTATTACTTCCTGGAAGCCTTGATGAAATTGCGGCAGTAAAATTTATTCTCGTCCCTACTTAGGTTAATGTTTTCAGGACACTCGCAGGTCCCGACTTACGTCAGGGACACTTCGAGGACCTTCATGGTGGGGTTTTCAAGAGAATTGGTGAATCGGAAGACCTCGGAGCGTGCTGGCCTACCCAGTTCCTCCGAGTGTCTGATCACTTGAAGGGAACATTTTCTTCGCGAATCTCTGCGGTCTCTGTGCGCTTCTCGTGAAAAACTAACGTTCCCCTCACCCCAAAGGCAAGGCTTCTTCAGTAAACTTTGGGACTTCCAACACTACGTCCTCCCATTTTCCCTGGGAGAAAATGCGGACGGATTCGTAGCCAACGTCGAGTAATACTTCAGCGGCTTCGGTGAAATTACCGACGATCTGGTCTTTGGCGTGGGCATCCGAGCTGAGGTGTACGGGAATATCTAGCCGAAGCGCCTGAGTGAGTGCCCAGGGATCAGGGTAGGTGGTTGGGTTGTCACCGCGGTAGAGACCTCTGGTATTCACCTCCATGATAAGGCCTGCTCCGGCAATAGCTTCGAGGGTTTCCATCACTGCGTTGCGGTACCACTTAGCCGTACGGTCCCAGAAGCGGTCGTTTTGGTTGCGTTTAAGAATGCGGTCTACGTGGGCTACAATATCCGTGGGGTGGGTGTCAATCATTTCGCGGATCAGGGCGTAGTAGGTTTCAACGGTCTTCTGTACGCTGCCGCCGAAAATTTCATCAACGCCCCGTTGGAAGATGGGGTCTTGGCGCTGGAAACTCCACCTTTCTCCGTCAGCCAAGCGACCGATAAAGTGGACTGCGCCAAGGGTGTAATCCATTTTCGCAGCCTGTAGATGAGGGCGGTTGACGTCCATTTCACCGGGGATGTAGTCAACTTCCAGACTGCGGTAAAGCTCGATTTGGCCGGCATACTTTTGCCGCAAAGCATCAGTAATGCTTACGTAGGCTTCAAGATCGTTGAAGTCAAAGCTGCCAAAATTGTCGTCTTCAGGAAAGGGGGCGTGGTCGGAAAAACCATAGATGGCTACGCCAGCGGAAAGGGCGGCTTGTACGTAGTCTTCAGGTTCGCCGACTCCGTCACTAAAACGGGTGTGAGCGTGATGGTTAGCAATGCGCATGGGTAGGTTTTGTGGGGATATTACAAGGGCAAAGTTACAATCTTATGTCGGGTGTATTTTCCCGATTCGCTCGCGTAATGCCGATCCCTGACGTCCCCTGAAGACCATCAATATTTCCGCGATTAGGCTCGCCGCAATTTCTTCCGGGGTCTCCGCCCCTATGTCAAGCCCAACGGGAGCGTAAAGGTTGGGGTAGGCCAGTAGGCCTAATTCTGGAAGCTCCTCATCCATTTTTTCTACCCGCTTGCGCGGGCCCAGCATCCCAAGATAAGGAGGCTTTTGGGGGAGGAAATATTGGACCATACGTTTGTCCCATTCGTAATCGTGGGACATTAGGGCAACGGCAGTGGCTTGATCAATGGAAGCTTGTCCCACTTCTGAGTAATCCAGTAAATGATCGGTTAAAGTGTCGATCTCCTTAGTGAATTTTCGGCGGGCTCCGATTACGGTTGTTCGCCAACCCATTTGCTTGGCGGCGGCTAGGGTAGGGGGGATGTCGTAGTTGGTGCCGGTTACGATTAGGTGAAGCTCCGGGCGGATGACCTCGAATAGAATCGTAACATTTTCCCTGCCTGGCGCTAAGAAGGTGCGGGTTTTACTGCGTTGCGTTTTCATGATTTGACCCGCAGCTGCAGAAAGTTCCCCCGATCCCAATTGATAGCGCTTACCAAGTGCTTCTAGCTCAATCCTGGTATATAACCTGCCTGACAACATTCCCGGGGCAGCAAGGACTCTGGTTAGTAGCTGTGGTGTGCGACTGCCGGCCATGATGCGAAGTTCGTCGAGTTCATTCGAGGCGGTAAAATCAATGGGAATGAATAGTACTTCTATCCGTCCATTACAGCCTAATCCGATGCCAATGACTTCATCGTCTCCATCTAAGGTGTCGTAAACGTGAACGCTTGGTTGATCCGCCAAAATGGCGCGGCGAGCGCGACGGAGCGCATCGCCCTCCAAGCAGCCACCGCTGATGCCACCGACAAAGCGCCCGTCTTCGGCAACCAGCAAGCGCGCGCCAATTCTTCGGTAGGAGGAGCCGGCAACATTTACGACAATGGCTAAGGCGCAGTTAGTACCGTCCGCCTTTAATTGGTCGTATAAGCCCAGAATTTTACGAATTTCCTTCATTCCCTTACCGATGCAGTAAACAAGCTTAGTACTTAATATGAGGACAAATGCATCAAACTCAATGCTCATGGCATGTAGTTTTTCAATAGCTTTAGCAGCCACTTTCAAGCACCAATTTGTTCATTTTTGTCATTCGCAACAAAAACGAACCAAAAAATGCTCGCCCTGCTCAAACTCGCTGGCGCTCAACTCCGAGACGGACCGCAGGGCCTGGCGATCAGCGCAGCTAAACAGTCATAGGGCTTCTTTAGGTAAACATTACCCTCTTTTGCCTGATATTTCTAATTGATGTGTTTGCCCTACTTTTATGTAGAGTGATTTTCTCCGGCTAAAGATAGCTGATACTAGGTAGTTATTTGGAGGGGCATGCGTCTCATACGCTCTCCAATAAGCCGGTAGGCGGCATTAGCGATCGCTGCGCCAATTGGCCCCATCGGAGAGCGGAAGTGGGTGGTGTAGGGCTCGGGTG
>JBCDGT010000384.1:0-4514 GCA_038750915.1 Bacteroidota bacterium | reverse complement strand
CCCGTAGTGCATTACCGTTATCGTCCGCACTGTCTTCGCGGCTAAAGCGGTTCAGGTCTAGTTTGGAGCGGGAGCCTTCTACGCGAAATACTCCTCCACTTTTAAAGCGGTATTCTCCGCCAATAGCCAGTAGTTGCTGTTGTTGGGGAGCATTCAAATCAATTAGCGGAGCGAAATTCCCCAAGGGTGCACAGGTTGCCGTATCGACGCCCACGTACCGAAATACGCGCTCGTTGGCGGGCCGATCGGGGTCCAATTCGTACTCCCCGTTACCGAAGCCACGGTCGGTAAAGGTGGCCACGTAACGGCCTTCCGTGGCGGCGCGTAAAAAGACGGTATCAATCAGGCGACCATTGCAGCGGTAGATCGTATCCACTAGCTCGTAGGTGGCTCGCAACTCCGCCCGGCCATTCAGGGTGTCGATGCTGAGAATGGGAATACCGCCTTGCAAATCACCAGCCTGACTAAGGCGCTCGCGTTGGTTGGGGGTCAACTCCAGATCGCCAGTAGCTGTCCGGCTGTCCTGCTGGGTGTAGGCATTGAGGTAGGCACTAAAGCGGCCAGCGTCGTAGCGAGTGCCTCCGGTGGCTAGGGTGCGTACGTAGCGCTGATCGGCGTATTCGTACTCCGCCGTAATCCGGCTATCACGCGTAATGAGGCGGCGCGGAGTGAAGGTGATTTCGGCGAGGTTGTAGTCGATGGTGTAGTCACCGTCCAAACCGCGTACGAGGAGTTGTCCGTCCAAAAAAATGCGCTCCGTACCGGCTAGGATGATCAAGAAGCGCTGCGCACCGTCCCCGGTAAGTTTGTAGGGGCCCTGGTTGCCTTCCACCGGCTGAATTTGCTGACGGATAAACTGCCCCCTCGCAACGGCGATACTGGCAGTGGTGGTAAATGTTTTGGTCTTTTGGTCTTTTGGTTCTTTAGTCCTCGACCCAGCACCTGCGGACGCGCCCAAATTATTAGCATTATTCGCAGGCGTAGGATCGCCGGATACGGTAGTAAAGGTCGCCCCTTCCAGTTTTTTGAAGTAGCGGAGGAAGTAGCCGTCCGGGTGTCTCAACTCGTAGTCACCTGCCGTAAGTTGGGTGCGGTTCTTGCGCAGTTGAATGAAGATTTTATCGAACTCCCTCAGTTGCTGGGTAGTTCCTTCCGGTTGTACGGGCAGGCTCTCGTCGGTGATCGCAGCAGAAACTTCGATGCCGTTCCCCAGCTCCCCATCCATTTGTAGGTTAAAAGCCGAATTCAGCACTAAGTCCTGCCGATTACCGAAGCTGATGGCCCGGCTGAAGCTACCCGTAGTCCGCACCTTCGAGTTATTGTCCAGGAGCCCCGAACGTACGTAATCGTCGTAACCACCAATCACTAAACCTGCTTCTTCCGATGCTAGCGCTGCAGAATCGAGCAAACGGACCCGTTCATCCAAAGCAAAAGGAAGCACGCGGTAGTACAGACGGACCGAATCGGGTAGATCAACAGATTGCCAACGGAGGAAGCGACCGGAGAGTTGGTAGGTGGTGGTTGGTAGGTGGTGGTTGGTGGTGGCATCGTAAACGTCCAAGCTATTGGCGGCTACGGTGAGGGTATCTACCAGCTGGCCGGCGGGGTTTACGGCTACCACCGTATCACGTAGATTAGATAAGCCAGAGCTTTGGCCCATTAGGCCGCCCGTTACCAGCAACAAGGCCGGTAGCATCCATTTCCACGCTTTGATTCGCATCGACTCTAGGAACGGTTTTTAGCACCCCTTTGGTTTTGGGCGCGGCCGCAGGTGCAAGGAAGAGGACGAAAGGGGCAGGTTTCGTGGCCTAGCTCTGATAATTACAACTTTTGCACGTGCAATTCCGTTTATTTGCACGTGTAAATTAATCTACCATGCCCTCCGTCAACCTCACCTTACGCCTCGACCAAAAAGTCATCGAACTTGGAAAGCGCTACGCCAAAGAGCAGGGGACAAGCTTGTCTAAGTTGGTAGAACAGCACCTATTAAAATTAGTCGAACCTGTTCAAGAGCCTATTCAAGTAGTCGAGATACCTTCACATATTCTAGCCCTCATGGGAACCCCAAAAAGTGGGCCTAGACAATCTTCTCAGGAGTTATATGCGGAATATGCCGACTATGTGGCCAGTAAGCACCTTAGCCTGGAAGAAGAATGAAAGTATACTTTGATACCAATATAATCCTTGACTTTCTGCTGGCTCGTCCGGCTAGCGGTTTAGAGGCTGCACAATTAATCACCCTCGCTGAAACGAAATCAATCGAGGCTTTTGCCGCTGGGAATACTTTTGTTTTGGCCTTTTTCCACATGCGCAAGGGGGGATATGATGCTAATGACGCTAAACATACACTGGCCTTATTACGCAGGAGTATTAGTTGCGTAGATTTTGGCAATGACGCGTTAGATAAAGCGCTATCGACAAACGAACCAGTCGACCTTGAAGATGCCTATCAAATTCAACTAGCCCTACAGAGTAAAGCGGATGTCTTTTTAACTAATGATCGGAAATTATTGAAGCTCAATAAGCTCAAAATGCAATCACCAAAAGAGTTTCTGCTCAATTTCAAGTATGGCTAAACTCAACTCCGATCATCCAACTCATCCACCACTTCCCCTAAGGGTACGTCTTCACGTAGTTCCTCTACAAAGCGGCACCATTCACAGTCCTCCTTGCCACAACTGATAAAATCCTGGGCCTGGATGCGTTCCCAGCTTTCGTGGAGGATCGTTCGCAGCGCATCGGTGTCTTTGCGGGTGATGTTGAGTTCGGCCTCCGGCTGCTCTCCGCTGGCGTTAACTAGTAAGAAGCTGATCGCCGCATTCTTCACCCGGCGAATATTGCCCGGGCGATTATCGTAAAGTAACTTGTAGAAAGTAAGCTGCCGCCAGTAGTTACCACCGTGTGGGTTTGCTTTGGTCGGCGGACGCAGTTTCGCCCGCGCTTTCTTTTCGGCCGAAGAGCTGGTTTTATAATCCACAACTCGTACGTAAGCATCGCTAAGGATATCCACCCGGTCAATTTTACCGGTGAGGGGGATGCCATCTACTTCTACGTTGCGGATGGCAAGCTCCACCTCCACTTCCGTCGTCCAGCTACCACGGTAAGTATCGTAGTATTGTCCGAGTTCGCGGCGGCCTTGGGCTAGGCGCTGTTCGAAAGCACGGGGAGAAAAAAGTCCGCGACGGCGGCCGAGCGCATCCTGGAAATTAAACAACAGTTCCTCCCGGCTCGAAAAGGCAAAGCCAGCGTCCTTTTTCATCCGGTTAAAGTAGGTTTCCAGCGCATCGTGGAGAGCCGACCCGTAAAGGGTTACTTCCCGCTCGCGGTCTGGTACCCGGAGTAACTTTTCGTAGAAAAATTTAGTGGGGCAATCAAGGTAGGCGTAGAGGGCGCTTACGCTGAGGCGAAAGTCTTTAAGTAATTCCGCAATGGCGGCGGATTCCAAGCCCGGTAGCTGCTGTAGGTCGGTTGGTTGTAGTTGAAGGTTAGCGACTTGCGCTACTGCGGCTTCCTCCAATCCAGTGTGTTCAATAGCCAGGTCAGTAGCAGCCGTCAGCTCATCTAGGAAGGCTACTTTTTGCTGGGCTTTGTCCTTCGCATCCAACTCCGCGTAAGACATCACTAACTCCGTTTTTGCCCGGGTCATGGCCACAAAGAAGAGACGGCGGCGGGCTTCTTCTTCGCTCTCCGCTCCGGAATACGTAAGGGTGTCCGGTAGCTTGAATTGGTTGCGACGTCCCCCCGTAGTCCCCCATTTACTTTCCGCACAATCTAACAGCCACACCTTATCAAATTCCAGGCCCTTAGCCGAATGGGCCGTCACCAGTAACACCGCCTCCGCCTGATCGAGGTGGGAGCGCACGGGCAGCTCGATCCGGTTTTCCTCCATTTGTAGCAAAGTATCCAGTAATCCTTCTAGCCGCAGGCGAGGTCGGCGACTGAGCTCTGCCAGAACAAAGTCGGAAAAGGTGGCCAATTGTTGTACCCGTTCGGCCCGTTTGGGGTGGCGTAATGCCGTAGCCAGTAGGCCAGATCCGTTCATCACCAACTCCACAAATTCCGCCAGCGGTAAGCTCCCGAGGAGGCCAATCATTTCGTTTAAAAAAGCCGCGACTCTTTCCAATTTTTGGCGCGCCCGCAGGCGCAAGGGCCAGTGGTTGGGCTGTTGGAGGTAGGTCCGCCAGCTGGGGTTGAATCCGTGCTGGTCCTTGATCTCCAGACGGGCCAGGTTTAGCTGAGCCAGGTCAGCCGCATCCGTTCCGAAGCAGCGGTAGTGAAGCAAACGGTAGATCAGGTGCTCACCGGTTTTTGGCCGACTGGATTCCAGTTGCAAATACGTTAGCAGCTGGCGGAGTTGGCGGACGGGTACACCATCTAATATGTTCGGTCGGCGCTTACTCCGGTAAGGAATACCGACGCGTTCCAGTAAGTGCTGTACCCGTCCGCCAACTCCGCCAGCTGCTAACGTATTTGCAACTGGAATCCAGTCGGCCAACAACCGGTGAGCACCTGAT
>JBCDGT010000383.1:0-4516 GCA_038750915.1 Bacteroidota bacterium | reverse complement strand
GGTACTCCCGTATGGTCCCGAGAAATAGACCTAGGCTCTCCTAACGCCAACCGGGCCTTACTTGTCGGGACCGAAAATGCTGCTTTTCAGCTTTATGAACCTACCGTAAACGGAATTACCCGTAGTCTCCTGCGCAACTTCACCGCTTCGGGTAATTCCGTTTACGGTAGGTTCATAAAGCTGAAAAGCAGCATTTTCGGTCCCGACAAGTAAGGCCCGGTTGGCGTTAGGAGAGCCTAGGTCTATTTCTCGGGACCATACGGGAGTACCCTGCTTACTGAAATAACTGAGAACCATCAGGTTACCACCGATTCGGCTGGATACCAGGAAATCTCCCCTTGCACTACCGTGCGCCCGTGCATCATAGAAATGAAGGTCACTGGATAGAAACTCCCGGGATAGAATGGTGCCGTCACTTTTGCGGGTACGCAAAAAAGTCAGTCCGGGTCCACCTTCCGGTATTTCTTCGACCATGCCGACGACCAGTAATTCCTCCCCATCAGGTACGGCCAGTAAGCCCACTTCCTGGGCCCGATCGTCCGGGTAACCATAGTATTCGGTGAAGGAGGTTTGGGCACTTAAGGTCGCACCGATTAAAAGCAGTAAGGCAGAAAGGTGTCGCATATCAGAGAAGTTACCCGCAAAGACGCAACTTCGAGCTGGTAGCGTTGGTGGCATAGCGCTAAATCGCCTCGACCACGATAGCACTTGCGCCTCCGCCACCGTTACAAAGGGTGGCAAGTCCATACTTTCCACCTTTGGTATGGAGGACGTTTAGCAAGGTAACGATAATCCGTGCTCCCGAGGTGCCGAGGGGGTGGCCAAGGGAAACACCACCACCTAGTACGTTCATATTCCCCCCGTCCAAATTAAGCTCCTTGGCAAAGGCCATGGGGACCACCGAAAAGGCTTCGTTTACTTCCATGAAGTCGATATCGGACCATTCCAGTTCGGCACGCTCCAGGGCTTTAGGGGCCGCTAGGGTAGGGGCGGTAGTAAACCATTCTGGTGCTTGAGCGGCATCGGCGAAAGCAAGGATGCGACCAATAGCTTTAAGGCCCAACTCTTTCATTTTGGCCTCGGAAACCAGTACCAGCGCCGCAGCTCCGTCGTTAATGGTACTGGCGTTGGCGGCCGTTACCGTACCGTCTTTACTGAAGGCGGGGCGTAGCTTGGGGATTTTTTCGAATTTGACCTTCTTGTATTCTTCGTCCTCGCTAATGACTAAGTCGTCGCCACGGCGCTGGGGAACGGTGACCGGCACGATTTCATTAGCGAAGGTGCCATCTTCCGTAGCGGCAGCGGACCGCTGGTAACTGTTGATAGCGTAAGCGTCCTGTTCTGCCCGGCTGAAATTATACTTGACGGCCGTAGCGTCGGCACAAGTACCCATCGCTTGTTGATCGTAGGCGTCAGTGAGGCCGTCCTTACTGAGTCCATCGATCAGTTTTCGGTCACCATACTTTGCTCCCCAACGTGCATCGGGGACGTAGTAAGGGATGTTACTCATACTCTCCATTCCACCGGCAACGACAATGTCGTTGTGGCCCAGCATGATGGATTGAGCACCAAACATAACCGTTTTCATCCCACTACTGCACACCTTATTGACCGTAGTACAAGGCACTGAGTTTGGAATGCCGGCCCCCAGAGCCGCCTGGCGGGCGGGTGCTTGGCCTAGGTTAGCGGAAACAACATTGCCCATCAATACTTCATCTACCTGCTCGGGCTTTACTCCGGCCTTTTCTAAGGCGCCTTTTATGGCAGCTGTTCCCAGTTGCGGAGCAGACAAAGAAGTAAACATTCCACCGAAAGATCCTATGGGAGTACGGACGGCAGAGCAGATGTAAACGGTGGTGGAAGTGGGCATGATCTTTGGTTTTTGTTGTCAGGACAACAAAGGTAGTTCATTGCCCGCTACTCTAACGCCTTAAGGGGGAAATAGTGCGCAGGAGAAAATTATTTTGACTCTAGCTCTGCTCGTCCACTAGGCAGTAGGTGCTCCTGCTCCGATTACCAACAAGTTGCTACCACAGACGGAGAAATAGCCCTCGCCCTTTCCTCGCTCCTTTATCCAATCATTGCACCTGCGCTCTGCGCCCTAGGCTAGCAGGAAGAACGCCTACTTCGTCATCTAGCTAGTTGCCCTTTATTGACGGGGTTGGAGCCCCTGAGCCTTTTTCTTTGGTATAAAATGCAACTGCCGAGCCCTTTGTCGGTTTTCCCAAAAGCTAAAGCCATTATCGTGAAGCAAGTATCCGAATTGATCTCTCTCCTTGACCTCGAACGCCTCGAAGTCAATCTTTTCCGCGGCAAATCAAAAACTGTAGGTAGCGCCCGAGTATTTGGCGGTCAGGTGATGGCCCAGGCCCTGAGCGCGGCTATGAAGACTGTTCCGGCAGACCGCTACGTACACAGCCTACATGGCTACTTCGTATTACCAGGAGACCTCGATATTCCCATTGTTTTTGAGGTAGACCGGATTCGCGATGGTGGTAGTTTTACCACTAGAGCGGTGAAAGCCATTCAGAATGGAGCAGCTATTTTCCACCTGACGGCTAGCTTTCAACTCGATCAGGAAGGGTATGATCATCAGGCAGAAATGCCCAAGGTGTTGGGCCACGAAGAGGTGGTGAGCTACGACGATATGGCGAAGCAATTTGGGGACCAACTACCGGAAAACATTAAGCGTATTCTCAAAATTGCCCGACCCATTGAGTTTCGCCCGGTGGAGTTTTTGAATCCTTTCGCTCAGGAGAAATATGAGCCGATACGCAACGTCTGGTTGCGGGCAAAAGGCAGTATGGACGGCGCCGGCCGCCGCGACCACGAACTTGTTCTAGCCTACGCCAGCGATTACAACCTACTGACCACGGCCCTATTCCCCCACGGTCGGGCGATCGATCACCGCAATCTTCAAATTGCCAGCTTGGACCACGCCATGTGGTTTCACCGGCCCTTCCGGGCCGATGAATGGCTGCTGTACAGTATCGACAGCCCATCAGCCAGCGGCGCCCGTGGCTTCACCCGTGGACACATCTGGGACGTAGAGGGTAAGCTGGTCGCTAGTGTGGTACAGGAAGGCTTGATGCGGGAGGTGCGGAAGTAGTATGGTAGTAGGTAAGTAGTGATAGTATGGTAAGGTCAGACCCTCGGAGGTAGGGTGTCCGATATTTAACTTTAACAAAAAAGAGACCACAGCCATTATTGAAGTGATCTTACTACTTCACTATGTCTGTGACCTCTTCCCCAAAGATACCCCCTCTAAACGGTCTTACTAAGCCTAAGCATCATTCTTACACTGTCCACCTAATCGCTACAGCCTGTAATATCATGAACTGTACAGCGATTGGCGCAGGTACTTGTGTAAAAATTCTGAAACTTATTAAGAATTACTTTTCCATTGATCATACGATTCCCTGTCGTTCTACAGTGGCATGCTGGAATAAGAAAATGGCTCATTTTCAAACTGTAAATATATCTCCCAGTACTGGTAAAAGATGGGCTCTACTAATGGACGAGAGCATTACGATCGGGGGCAATAAAGTGCTACTTCTGCTGGGAGTATTCTTAGATGATTTTGGGTTTAATCGACCGCTACGCTTTGAGGACTGTCACGTCTTAAGTGTAGCACTTGCTCGTTCCTGGACCGGAGAAGATGTTGCCGCCAAAATTGACGAACTTGTCAAACGAGGATTTAATTTTGATTACGCTGTTAGTGATCAGGGAGTTAATTTGATCAAAGCTGCTCGACTCGCTGACTTAAAGCGTATCGATGACTGTGCTCATTTTTTTAGCACACTGCTACGTAGACAGTATTTGCAATCAGCTGATTTTGAGTCTTTTGAAAAATCATGTACTCACCTCAAACGAGCAGGGACGAACTGCAAACACGCTCACTTGCTACCGCCAAAGCATTTTGCAAACAGCCGGTTTATGAATATCACTCCTGTTATTAATTGGGGTCGAAAGATGATTATTCTAATACAGAAGTATGGGCTGCATGAATTGATTAGGCCTTATATCGATAAGGTTAATTGGGTCGTAGAGTACACTGACCTGTTGGAGCAAATGCATCACAGCGTGGAACTAGTAGATCAACTAAGTGGGGCACTCAAGGACGAGGGGTACCATAGTGCTACTTACGAGTGGGCCTGGCATATCATTAAAGCCTCCAAAGAAGTACCCATTACGATTAGGCAGCCTTTACTCGACTACTTTAAAAGCTTGGAGTCGCTCAGAGGTGAGCACACCCACCTTATTTGCAGTACCGATATCGTAGAATCACATTTTGCCTATCTTAAGCGAAAGCCTATTCATTGCGTTGGGGCAGCCTCGAAGCGTATGGTCCTGTGCCATCGTCAGGTCAATTTTAATCAGGTAAAACAAGCGATGGAAGCATGCACTGTCCTCTCCTTGTATCAGCAAGCCAAACAAAAAAGCGAACCCGTTACGGTAGCTCAAAAAAGAGCAATCATTAACAAGCTGATTGCGTGAATATCGGACACCCTACCTC
>JBCDGT010000382.1:0-4521 GCA_038750915.1 Bacteroidota bacterium | reverse complement strand
CCGTAGGTGATCTCCGGGAGGAGATCGCCCGGAGGGAAGGCAAGAAACCAGCCCACAGTACGGTGTCGACCCTCATCCTAGCCCTGGACGAGCGTGGTTTCGTAACTCATAAAAAATACGGCCGGACCTTCGTCTATACCCCGGCGGTGAGCCGGGAGGAGTACGGCAGGAATAGCCTGGGACAACTAATCAAGAAGTTCTTTGGTGGCTCCCCCGCCCTGGCGGTAAGCCAACTGGTAGAACACGAAAATATAAGCCTGGAAGAGCTCAATACGCTCGTCCGTAAACTCGAAGAAGAATGAACGAGGTGATCGAATATCTGTTGCGGGCGACCGTAATCTGGGCCGTACTGCTTGGCTACTATTTCCTGGTTGTCAACGGGAAATCGAGCTTCCGCTTTCAGCGTTTTTATCTGTTGGGTAGTTGGCTGTTTGGCCTAGCGGTTCCACTTCTTCCTGGGTATACTCCCGTAGGAGAAATACCAGTATTACCCTTACCGAATTTTGACTTTACCCCCGAGGTGATCGTTGCGGCAACGGGAGAAGAGAGTGCACAAAAGAGTTGGGAAACGACTAGTCTGCTTCCTTACGCCTACTTGCTCATCACCCTTATCATTTTGGCGCGGACGCTGGTGCAAAGCTGGGTACTGTGGCAATGGACTCAATCCGGAGAACGCGGTACCCAAGCTGGTTTCTCTTTGGTCCGGCACCGAGAGGTAATGAGCCCCTTTGCCGCCTGGGGGCATATCTTTCTTCCGGCTGATTGGCGGAATACCGACCTCACTAACACTGCGCTTATCCACGAAACGGCGCACCTGCGGGCGCGCCACCATTATGACAATACTTTACTGACCATCGGGAGTATCCTCCTCTGGTTTCACCCCTTGACCTGGGTGTACCGGCAGCTGCTCTCCGTGGTCCACGAATACGAGGCCGACGCGGCCGTCATCCAACGGGTGCCGGTGCGGACTTACGGTCTCCAGCTCCTACAATCCGCGCAGGGCCCGGCACGGAAACTGGGGCTTTTTTCCTCACCCCTCAAAAAGCGAATTAATATGATGACGCAAAAGAAGAATCATCGTCCCCTGCGGTTGCTGCCGCTCCTTACTTTGGTATTCCTCCTCGCGGGCCTAATTGTGGCCTGTAGCGATGCGGCCAAAGACCTCCCAACGCCCCTCCCCGAAACCGAGACCATTGCCGGTCTGGAAATGATGGCTCTTGCTCCGGAAACGGAAAACCTGATTGATGCTTACCCAAAGCCAGTAGACGCGGGCTCGGCCGAAGCCACTAAGGAGACTTTGCTACGCGCCATTTACGAAAACGTGCGTTATCCGAAAGCCTCTCGGCAAGCAGGAGAAATTGGGTTTGTGCGCGTAATGATTGGCATCTCCTCCGAAGGTGATCTAACGAACATCACCGTCGTAGGCATGGAAGCCGTAGACGACGAAAATCCGAAGGATAATATTGTTGTTATTGGCTACGGTGAAGAAGGCGGCGTACCGACGGTACGAGCCGAGCCCTTTACCGAGGAAGTTGACCGGGTATTCAACGCTATGGCCCCCTTTACCCCCGCCATGAAGGATGGTAAGGCCATACCAGTAACCCTGACCTTCGACTTCAAATTTGACCTGAAATCGTAGCTGAAGCTAATTTTTAAAAGCAATTCCGGCGGACGCAAATTTCTTGCGTTCGCCGGTTTAATTTTGTCTTAAAAAGACAACGATTTGCCCCTCCTGTTAGTTCCTACCTTAGCCCTTTGTAACCAGCACTTATTGTATGTTGATTCTTCATCTTTGCCTTAGCCTATTGGTCGCTAGCCCGGCACCACTGCACGACTACCATATCTCTAAGACCAACGTCCGCTACGTCGCGGACCGACAGGAGGTACAGGTAGAAATGCACCTCTTCGTTGAAGACTTAGAAGCAGATATGGTAGCTGCGGGTGCGCCAGAGAAATTGGAAATTGGCACCAAAATTGAAGCAGAGGATGCGGAACGTTACGTGGCCAGCTATCTGGAGAAACATTTTCGTATCGACTGGAACGGTGAGCCCTTACCGCTAGAAATCATCGGTTACGAACTGGAAGATGACCTGCACGGACTCTGGATCTACCAAGTGGCTGCGGTAAATGAGGGGCCAAAGGAGGTAGTGGTAGATTGTACCCTACTCACCAATACCTACCCCGACCAGAAAAACATTGTCAAGATATACAATGGCCAGGAACGCTCTGCGACTTTGCTGTTGAGTAAAGATCGGACGCAGGGAAGTTATTAGTCTTGTAGTCTGGTAGTCTTGTAGTAATTTGGCCCGGCTACCAAACTACCAGACCACAAGACTACCCCATTGGCTAAGAAAAAAGCTTCTACCCCTCCCGGCATTCTCCGGCCTCACGCCGAAACAGCTTACGCCCAAGAGCTGACCGCTCTTGCCGCGCAGGATACCGAAGTAAAGCCTTCCGGCTGGAACCTTAGCCCCCGAGCGGTAGTCGATTATTTACTGGGTGAGACTTTAGCTGACGGTACTGAAATTAGCACTAAATACTTTGGCGACCGACGCTTGATTGAAGTAGCGGTGGCTAGCCTCGTAACGGATCGAGCGCTGCTTCTTGTTGGAGTTCCCGGCACGGCTAAGACTTGGGTGAGTGAACACCTAGCCGCTGCCATCAGTGGCGATTCTACCTTGCTGGTGCAGGGAACCGCCGGCATGAGCGAAGATGCGCTCCGCTACGGTTGGAACTACGCCCGCCTGCTGGCCGAAGGGCCCAGCGAAGCGGCCATGGTACCTAGCCCGGTTATGACCGGTATGCAGACGGGTAAGCTGGTTCGCCTCGAAGAACTTACCCGTATCCCCAGCGACGTGCAGGATGCGCTTATCACGATCCTCTCCGAAAAAATTCTCCCCATTCCGGAGTTGAACCGGGAAGTCCAGGCGGTGCGTGGCTTTAATATTATCGCAACGGCTAACGACCGGGATAAGGGGGTCAACGAACTCTCCAGTGCTTTGCGACGGCGATTTAATACCGTAGTAATGCCTCTACCGGCTACCCTTGAAGAAGAGGTCCGTATTGTGACCGACCGCAGCAGTGCCGCCGCAGCCGGGATGGAACTGCCACCGGTCAAGAAAGACGTTGCCGCCGAGATTACCCGCTTGGTAACCATCTTCCGGGAACTCCGCAACGGCCGCACCGAAGATGGCCGTACTCAACTTAAATCTCCTTCCAGTACCCTTTCTACGGCCGAAGCCATTTCAGTAGTCAACCAATCGCGCGCCCTCAGCCACCACTTCGGGAATGGCGACCTGGAACCTAAACACCTAGCCGCGAGCCTCACCGGAGCCATCGTAAAAGACCGGGGGCAAGACGACCCGATCTGGCGGGAATACCTCGAGGTAGTCGTTCGCAACCGGAAAGGCTGGGAAGATCTTTGGGAAGTGTTTCGGTAATCCCTTATTGCCCTCCTCTATTCCGCCGTGAAAAACCCGCGTTACTCAGAACAAAAAAGTTAATGGTTGGGTGGGCGGCACACGTAGAAACCACGCAAGCTTTGGTTCATCGTAGCAGGGTAAATGAGCCTTCAAATACTTGTTGTACGCCATCTATGAAGGTCACCTTCGCGGAGTAAACGAAGGTAGCCGGATTCACCAATCGGCCCCTGTGGCGACCATCCCAGCCTCCGATCGGATCATTCGGTTGGAGTTCAGGTACCGCAAATAAAATATTGCCCCACCGGTCATGAATATTGAAGTCATTAATGACCGCAATCAACTTAGTATCCCCAAGGGGTAGGAAGCGGTCATTGCGCCCGTCACCATTAGGGGAAAAGGCCGTAGGGAAGTAGATATCCCGTCGCTTAGTTACGATTACCTCCAGGCTGTCGGTGGCCGTACAGCCATCCTTACTGATTAGATTGAGGGTATACAAGGTACTTTCGGTGGGCGTGGCTAGTGGCTGCAAGCAATCCGCACAATCTAAAGTTACTGTGGGTGTCCAATTGATTACTTCCAGTTGTTCCGTGGAAAAATTCGTTTGTGGACGGATTTGGAAGCCTTCTCCCAGTGGCAGTACTACCCGATTGCCTAACATCAGCTCCAGTTCCGGCGGATTGGGAATAATAGCTTCCTGAGTTAATTCACAGCCGTTAAGGTCTTGGATTCGGAGGTTGTACCTCCCGGGAGATAATCCTTCGGCTTCCGTAGCGTTAGCAAAACTTCGGCCGCCGTCAAAAGAGTACACAAAGGGCGCCGTACCCCCAACCACTTCGGTAAACCGCAGGCTGCCAGTAGGCACGCGACAATCCGGAGCAACGAAGGTAAAAGCAAAGCTGTCTAGTAGATTTTGAAAGGCGAAGAGGCTAGCTTCGGCCGTACAGCCATTAGTCGCATCAATGACGGAAAGTCGATAGTTCCCGGGAGCGCCAACCAGGGGGGTAGGTGTATTACTTCCTTCTAGCAGGCTACCATCGGAAGTGGTCCAGGAGTAAGCCATAGCCCCCTGGCCGGTTGCCGTAGCGGTAAGGGCCTGGGG
>JBCDGT010000381.1:0-4522 GCA_038750915.1 Bacteroidota bacterium | reverse complement strand
GATGGCCGAACGAGTAGTAGACCGCGTCGGCAAACAAATGAAAAAAGACGGCGAGAAACTTAAGGATACGCACACGAAGGAAATAGAACTGACGGGTGGCCCCTTCAAAGACTTTGCCGAGGTACTGGAGTACGAAAAGCACATCGAAAACCACTTACTGGCCGCTAGCTTAACCCCCAACCGCGCCGGTTATCTCGTGGCCAACTACGGCAAGCAGTCCCCCGAAATCATCGACGCGGCTACCCAGCGCTCCGAAGGTACTGACGTCGGTCGCCTCGCCGCTGCCGAAGCCGCTTGGTGCATCGATAACGAGCTGACCCTCTATCCCATCGACTGGGTCGAACGCCGCTCCGGCCGCCTTTACTTCGACATGCCGAGCATCTCACCCGTCCTCGAAGAAGTACTGGATGTATTCGCCGAAGCTTACCAGTATACCACTGAAGAAAGAGAAGCAGAAAAGCAGAAAGTGCTAGACGCCATTGCTTGGGTGAGTGAGTTTGAGGACGCTCCCGCTGAGGCGGTCGCTTAGGGTAGTTTGGTGGTCTATTGGTTTTTTATTGTCCGTACCAACAGACCAATAGACTACTTCAGCAATCGTCTTTCCTCATCGTACAATCCGACTAGGAGGCTATTCCCCCGGTTATCTACCCTCAGGCCACCGTACTTTGCGGCTTCGTAGGTGCTGGCGGTGCCTTCCTGGAAAAAGTAGGATTCCGCGCCAATGTTGATGCGCCAGTTCGGGCGGGTATAATTGATGAGATACTCCCCCTCAGCTAGGGGGTCGGTAGTAGGCTGCAGGCGAAGCTTTTCAGCAACGCCCTCGGTATTTCGCCTTACCACTACGTAGCCTTTACGGGGGATACTGTCATTATTAATGCCCCTGCTGATGGCATAATTTAGGTCCATATAGTCGCCTTGGATCAAAGACCTTGGGTCTACGGGGGCAAGTTCTAGTAACAAGAGATCTCCTTCCCGGAGAGTCTTTTCCTTACCCACAACGTAGTAACAGAGGTAAGCCAGCAGGAGGCCCAGGTTCAGCAAGATCAAGGCTTTAGCGAATGGTTTCATCGGTGGATAGTTTTGGCTGTAACCACTTGTACGCAGCAAGTAAAAGGGCTCCTGAAACCAGTAGCACGTAGGCCTTGGTCAGTAGCGTAAGATTAAGATCGTAGTAATATTGTCCGAGGAAATATACCAGCGCAAGAGCACCAATGGCCGTCCCTAAGCGATAGCCCGTACCAAAGGACAAGAGTAAAATAAGCAAGGTGGGCGCGGCCGCAGGTGCCAAAAGCGTTGGCAAAAGCAAAATGGCGATGCCGATTAGATAGGCGGGGTTTGGTTGGTGATTGGGTTCCGACCGCTGTAGTTCCCGCCAGCAAAAAACGAGGAGTAAAGGAATGATCATCAGGGCCGCATAACCATTGAAAAGCGCGGGTTCTTCCACCCACCAGTAGCGATTGCCCACGTAAAGGCTACCCAATACCAGACCACCCATCAAGCCTAAGCGAACGGCCGAATATTTTCGGGTAATCCATCCTCCTTGGCTGACGATCCGGTATTCCCAATAAACCAGTAGAAAGCAAGCTAAACCGACCAGCCCTACGTAGAGGTGCACTAAGAACATTTCCTGATAGAGGGTCAGTAGAATCAGCAACGAAATACACGCTCCGAGGGTACTTAGGAAAGTCACGATTGGGTTGCGAAATAGGGCAAGGGTACCAATGCTGAGAAAGAATCCTAAAACAGTTACAGTTTCGTCCTGCGCCGCAGATTCACTAAAGCCAATGAGCAGAAAGATGGCCCCGACAGTCGTTAGAGCCACCACGACCGACTGAACGAACATCGCCGTTGTGGTGCGATCCAAGATGGCGGCACCACCGTAAAGCAGTACTCCGAGTACGAAGAAGCTACCCGTAGACTCAATAAACCCTGCTACAAAGAAGAAGCCAATCAAGGCTATTACGGCCAGTAGGCCACCAAAAAGGTTGAGTGCTCGCATGCCAAAAGAGTGCTCCTCCCGGCGTTCGGCCTGAAAATCTTCCAGTAGCTCCTTTTGTTGTATTTCGGGTACGGTCAGCTCCGCCACAATGGCTTTTTCAACTTCAATTTCGGTGTAGAGGTCTTGGTCTTGGGTAACTTCTTCTTTGGTAGGCAACCATGCTTTGCGGAGGCGATTGAGCTTAAAACTGCAGGCGGTGGTAGCTCCTAAAGTCCAGAAAGAGGCCAAGAAGAAGCCGCCGATGTCTTCATTACTGTAAATGATTAGGCCTACACCGATAACGACCATAGCTAAAGCAAGAATGGCCAGGTAAGCCAATTCCCGATGTCGGTGCGCCAGCCAGCTGGCCAAAAGAAAAATACCAATAACTAAAAAAGCCGGAAACGGCCCCAATACATAGCCAGCAAATAATCCCAAAAAGGCCGCCTGAACCCCCATAAAAGTGGCCGTTATGGCCAGTGCGAGTAGCATCCATTTGGGATATTCCCGCCCTCTGATACGTGGTCCTGCTACGATAAATCCTACTAAAGCACCACCATTGATTAATAATAGCACAAAGGGCATCAGCCACTCTTCCCAACCACTGACCGCCTGTTGCCCGTATAGTATCAGTGTAGTATTAACCAGCGCCAGCCATAGCAACCAAAGGGCAGGAAAATCAACAACGATGGTCCAAATCGTAGTAAAAAGCACCCAAGCCAGGAATAGGTCATAAGCATTAGCCCCGGTTTGATAAATCTGACCGAGTACGGCAAATAGCCCACCAACCATAAAAGCCGCGGTAGTCAATAAACCATCCCTTGCCAGGGCACTTCTACGGAGCACCAATGCTAGGATGACGGGGACAACCATGCCGGCAGAAGCCAAACCAATTTTGCCAAATTTTCCAAGATCATCCCAGTTATAGGCAAAAAAGAAGATGACGCCACAGGCTAAAAATCCTAGTCCGAGGCTGAGTAAGAACACCTTAAGGACGCCTCCCCAATCCCGCTCGGAAGCATATACCCCGGTTTCCAGCTGGCTTTTCAGGGCGCCAGCCGTAAGGTGCTTGCGCTCGGCCAAATAATACAGTAGTTGCTTCACGTTACCCATACTGGTTGGCGTTTGGTGTCTTCGCGGAGCTAAACTCGTTGGCCACCGGAAAATTTCCCCAAACTAGGTGTTAATCGATGAAAGTACCCTTTTGCGGGATGAATTAGGCCAAATCCGGCGGACCACCCGTTGCGCAGGTACCCGGTGGAACGTGGCTGTACGGCGTTCCGAGGTTCGTTATCGTTGAGCAAAGACGTAAATTGCGGCAAGATATAAGCCAAACACTCGGAGGTGCCGACTACGTCAGGCACGCTCCGAGGTTCTCCGTCAATTGGTAAAATACCAACGAGGACCTCGGAGTGTTCCTGGCGCAGCCGGAACCTCCGAGTGTCCGTGTACCAGCCTATCAATCTACCACCCATCAAACGATCAATCTAAACCTTGTCTCCTACTGACCTCCTCCAAAAATACTGGGGCTACCCTAGTTTCCGACCCGGCCAGGCCGAGATCGTGGAGGCCGTAATGGCAAGAAAAGATACCCTGGCCCTATTGCCCACTGGCGGAGGAAAGAGTTTGTGTTTCCAGATCCCAGCCCTTGCCTTGGAGGGGGTAACTATCGTTGTTTCCCCGCTCATAGCCTTGATGAAGGACCAAGTCCGTCAGTTGAAAGAACGGGGTATCGTGGCTGAGGCCATTTATAGCGGTATGCGCCGCGATGACATCGACCGTATTTTCGATAATGCTGTCTACGGTAACACCAAACTGCTTTATTTAAGCCCCGAACGCCTCCTTACCGACCTAGCCCGCACTCGCATCGCTAAAATGAACCTAGCCCTGATTGCGGTAGACGAAGCCCACTGTATCAGCCAGTGGGGCTACGATTTCCGGCCACCCTACCTGCAAATTGCGGATATCCGGGAGTTACACCCTTCCGTTCCAATCATCGCGGTGACGGCTACTGCGACGCCGCAAGTAGTAACGGACATCCAGGAAAAACTGGCTTTTGGTAAAGCAAAACTCGTGTACCAGCAAAGCTTCGGGCGGGAGAACCTAGCTTACGTCGTCCGTAAGCCCGAGGCCAAGGAGCAAAAACTACTGGAAGTCCTGGAGAAAGTACCAGGAACGAGCATCGTCTACGTGCGCAGTCGGGGGCTCACGAAACAAGTTGCCCTCATGCTACAGCGCCGCGGCATCGCCGCGGCCAGCTACCACGCCGGTCTGGAGCCTAAAGAAAAAGACCGACGGCAAGAAGCTTGGATCAATGGTAAGCTGCGCGTGATCGTGGCCACCAATGCTTTTGGGATGGGCATCGACAAAGCGGACGTCCGTAGCGTCATCCACTTTGGGCCACCCGATAGCCCCGAGGCCTACTTTCAGGAAGCCGGTCGGGGTGGCCGTGATGGTAAAATGGCCTTCGCCATCATGCTTTACCATCCCTCCGACGGCATGCGGCTTCGCCGTTACTACAATTTATCTTTTCCAGAAATTGGG